>CAJKZP010000105.1:0-6446 GCA_905204415.1 uncultured Collinsella sp.
GAAGCTCGATGCGCTTGATCTTCTCCAGCTTCTTCACGCGATCCTGCACCTGCTTGGACTTCGTGGCCTTGTAGCGGAACTTCTCGATGAACGCCTCCATATGGGCGATCTCCTCGGCCTGCTTGGCGGCCTCGACTTCCTTGGCGCGGGCCTCGATCACCGAGGCGAGCTGCTTGCGGACCATGGCGACGTAAGCGTCCTCCAGGGCGGAGGAAGCGGACTTAGCGGGAATCTTCATTTCGGCGAGATGACCCATCAGTTCCTTGGAGGTCATGCCGAACTCTTTGGCCAGGGTGGACACACGGACTTTTGCCATATGACTTCACCTACCCTTTCTGGCACCTTGGGTGCCTAGAGACTGAACGAGCGTGGGAGATGCGCCGGGACCTGCCCGGCGCGACCGCGCGCTAGATCAGGTCCTCCGCATCATCGAAGGCGTCGGTGTCGTGGACACCGCAGAAACGGGAGCCGGGGCGGGCTTGGTTGCGGCACTGGACGCCGTCCTCGGACACGTACTCGCAGCGACGGACATCATCGTCCTCCTCGTCACCGATCAGGTCGGCAGCGGGCTCCTCGTGAACGGGGACGTTCTTGAGGATGTCGGCGGCAAGGGTCTCGGACTTGATGTCGATGTGCCAGCCGGTCAGGCGAGCGGCGAGGCGGGCGTTCTGGCCCTCCTTGCCGATGGCGAGCGAAAGCTGGTCGTCGGGCACGATGACGCCGGCGTAGGCCTTCTCCTCGTCGATGAGAACGCGGGTGACCTTGGCAGGCGACAGGGCGTTGGCGACGTAGACGGCCGGATCGGCATCCCACAGGATGACGTCGACGCGCTCGCCGCGGAGCTCGCCCACGACGGCGCGGACGCGGCTGCCCTTGGGGCCGACGCAGGCGCCCACGGGATCCAGGCGGTCGTCGAGCGAGTGGACGGCGACCTTGGAGCGCTGACCGGGCTCGCGGGCGATCGACTTGATCTGGACAGTGCCCTCATAGATCTCGGGCACCTCCTGCTCAAACAGACGACGCATGAGCTCGGGGTGGGTGCGGGAGATGACAATCGGCGGACGGCTGTGCTCGCCGCGAACCGGCTGCAGGTTGGAGTTGGGATCGCGCACGTCGATAATCACGGCCTTGATGTGCTGGTTGTGCAGGTAGCGCTCGCCCATCGGACGCTCGTTGCGCTCGTTCTCGTAACGGCGCTGGTCAAAGTGCGGCAGCTCGGCCTCGACGCCATCGCGGATCTTGACGATCGTAAAGTCGGGCGTGGACTGCAGCACGGTACCGCTGATGAGGTCACCGATACGGCCGGAAAACTCCTCATAGATCTGCTCACGAGCGGAGTTGCGCACGATGGCGTTGATCTCGGCCTTGGCGTGCTGGGCGGCGATGCGGCTCGTGTTCTTGGGGGTGACGTCGATCTCCTCGAACTCGGTGAAGTTGCCCTCCTCGTCCATGGAATCGTCGATCGGCTCCAGGCGGTAGACGTAAATCTTGCCGGTGGTGCGGTCGATGGTCACCTTGGCGCCCCAATCAAGATGCAGGATCTCGGCGTAGCTCTTGGCGAGCGACTGCTCCAGGCGGTCGATCAGGTAGAGCTGGTCGATGTGCCTCTCCTGGCAAAGCTCCATCAGGGCGGACATCATGTCGGATGCTGCCATGTTAGTTTCCTTCCTTCGCGGGCTTGAAGTCATAGGTGGGCTTCAACTTGCACTTTTTAACATCACAGAAATCGAGGGTGACGGACTCGCCGTCCTCGAGCTCGAGGGTCACGTTCGTCTCGGTCGCGGCGGCAATCTTGCCGGAGTACTTGCGACGGCCCTCGGTGGCAGTGGAGGTGAGCTCACAGTCCTCGCCCACAAAGCGGGCAAAGTCGCGCGGGCGGCGCAGCGGGCGCGCCATACCCGGGCTCGACACCTCGAGCGTATAGCTCGAAGAAATGGGGTCGAGCTCCTCGATCACGTCGCCGACCCACTTGGTATTGGCCGTGACGTCGTTGAGCGACAGACTCTGACCCTCGGCACCCTCGATACGCACACGCACGCAGGGGGCCTTGGTGGCGCCCACGAGCTCAACGTCGACAATGTCGACATCGTGCTGGGGAGCGACGGCCTCGAGCGCGTCGATGATCGCCTGCTCGGTCTTGGTCTTGACCATTGCGGCACCTCCATCCATACAAAAAAGAAGCGGGGCCGAAACCCCACTTCTTTCAATTACTACTTCATTTGCAAGCAAACTATACCAATACCTGCGAAAACGTGCAAGCGTCAAAGAAATTCGCAGGTCAGCGCGCCCACAGCTTCTCCACAAGAATAGGACAATTAGGCGAGGACTCCTGTGCGGTGCTCCCCAAAAGGACCAAAACGGGCCATGCGTCCCAGCGCGCCGACCGAATCGGGCCCTATGGGCATTCCATCCCTGGGCACACATCGGCCAGACTAGAGCTGAGAGGCATTCTGTAGCGAGAAAGCCTGCCGCACGCATTGACCGTACAACCTTCCAGTATCTCTACGGCAAGGAGGCACCATGAAACGCCTAGGCACCCTCTGCGCGACCGCGCTCGTCGTCGCTGCCTGCTCGTTCGCTCTGGCGGGCTGCAACAACATCGATGGTAAAACCGGACAATGCGAGCCGGACCTCGGCAGCACCAAAGCCATCGAGAAAACGACGCCTTCGGAGCGTTTCGACAAAATAGACGAAGATATAGTCGATCCCCAGGGTTTAGGTCCCGACCCTCAAGAACAGTTCCCCATCGACCTTGAGGCAGACGAGAACGTCCATGTTACCTGCGTGGGCAAGGACACGGATGGCTACGGCGACGCCGTGCTGGTCTTTGCGATAACAAACAACACCGATGTCGACATGATGTTTGGCGATGTCGATGCTTATGCCTACGTCAACGGTGTCGTCCGCGACGTGCGCATGCGCCAACCCGTCGCCGCGGGCGAAGAAACGACCGCGATGCTCACCTTTGTAGGCACCTTCGACGATCCGGACTTTGACGTGAACAACGACCTCAACGACATCTACCTCAACATCTGGATGTTTGAGGAGCAAAGCGGCAACGTCTACTTTAGGGACCTGGTGCACATTCCGTAGAGGATGACGCTCGGCACAAGCCAAGCATGGCATATAACGCAAAACGAGGGGCGACCCAGCCGGATCGCCCCTCGTCTTTTGTGCGTCAACTATGTGCGCGAGGTTTACTTAACCACCAGGTTGACCAGCTTGCCGGGCACGCAGATGGCCTTGACGACCGTCTTGCCCTCGGTCCACTTGGTGACAGCAGCCTCGGCGGCAGCCTGCATTTCCTCGTTGGAGGCATCGCGGGCCACGTCAATGCGGCCGCGGACCTTGCCGAGCACCTGGACGACGATCTGCACCGTGTCCTCGATGGACTCGGCCAGGTCGAACTCGGGCCAGGCTGCGGTGTAGGCGTTGCCCTCGCAGCCGAGCGCCTCGTGCCACAGCTCGTCGGCCCAGAACGGGCAGATGGGCGCCAGGACGCTCACGATGTCCTTGGCCACGCCGTAGCACAGGGCCTTGTCGCGGTCAGTGCCCTCGGTGGCGTTGAGGTAGGCGCTCGCCGCGTTGACGAGCTCCATGACGGCCGAGATCGCGGTGTTGAACTGGCCGCGATCGAAGTCCTCGGTGCACTTGGCGATGGTGCGGTGACGCTCGCGATAGAGCTTCATCGCAGCCTCGTCGAGCACGGACTTGTCGAAGGCCACGCTGGCGTCACCCGACTGGACGAGCTGCCACACGATACGCCAGGCGCGCTTGATAAAGCGGTTGGCGCCCTCGACGGCCTTGGGATCCCAGTCGAAGTCCTTCTCGGGCGGGGCGATAAACAGGATCGCCAGACGCATGGTGTCGGCGCCGTAGGGCTCGATAACCGAGCTCGGGGGCACGACGTTGCCCTTGGACTTGGACATGGTGTCGCCGTTCTCGTCCTTGACCATGCCCTGGCACAGCAGGTTGGTGAAGGGCTCGTCAACGCTCAGCAGGCCCAGGTCGCGCAGCGCCTTGGTAAAGAAGCGGCTGTAGAGCAGATGCAGAATGGCGTGCTCGATGCCGCCGATGTAGTTATCGACGGGCATCCAACGGTCAGCCGCCTCGCGGGAGAAGGGCAGCTCGGTGTTGTGCGGATCGGTATAGCGCAGGTAATACCAGCTGGAGCAGGTGAAGGTGTCCATGGTATCGGTCTCGCGCTTGGCCGGGCGACCGCAGACCGGGCAGGTGGTCTCGTAGAAGTCCTTGCACTCGGCAAGGGTCTCGCCGGCGCCCAGGTCCAGGTTCTCCGGCAGCGTCACCGGCAGCTGATCCTCGGGCACGGGCACAATACCGCAGTGCTCGCAGTGGATGGCCGGGATGGGGTTGCCCCAATAGCGCTGACGGCTGATGAGCCAGTCGCGCAGGCGGAACTCGACCTTGCGACGACCGCAGCCCATGGCCTCGAGGTCGGCCACGATGGCAGCCTCGCCCTCGGAGTGCTTACCGCCGCGCATGCCGGTGTACTTGCCGGACTGGACCAGCGTACCCTCGGCAGCGTGGGCGCAATCCCAGTCGACGGTCTCGGCATGGAAGGTATCGATGGTCTCGCCGCTGGCCTCGACGGCAGCGCGATCGTCATCGTCCAGGATAATCGGCACGATCGGCAGGTCGTACTTGCGGGCAAACTCAAAGTCGCGCTGGTCGCCACAGGGAACGGCCATGACGGCGCCGGTGCCGTAGTCGGCCACGACATAATCGGCAACCCACACGGGGACCTTCTCGCCGTTGACGGGGTTCACCACGTAGCGGCCGGTAAAGGCGCCGTGCTTCTCGAGGGTGCCCTGGGCACGCTCGACGGCAGAGATATGCTTGGAGTCCTCGACGATCTTGGTGACGGCCTCCTCGTACTCCGTGCCCTCGACGAGCTCGTGCAGACGAGCGTACTCGGGAGCCAGGACAAAGAAGGAGACGCCAAAGAGGGTGTCGGCACGCGTGGTGAAGACGGTAATCTTGCCCTCGTCGCCCTCGATGGGCTCGCCATCCTGGTCGCACAGGGTAAAGTCGACCTCGGCGCCCTCGGAGCGGCCGATCCAGTTGGCCTGCATCTGCTTGACACGCTCGGGCCAGCCGGGGAGCTTCTCCAGGTCGTCGAGCAGCTCCTGGGAGTACTCGGTGATCTTGAAGTACCACTGCTCCAGGTCGCGCTTCTCGGGCTCGGTGCCGCAGCGCCAGCACTTGCCCTCGGTGACCTGCTCGTTGGCCAGAACGGTCTTGCAGTTAGGGCACCAGTTGACCGGGTTCTTCTTGCGGTAGACCAGGCCCTTTTCCCACAGCTTCTCAAAGATCCACTGACCCCAGCGGTAGTAGTCGGGACTGCAGGTCTTGACCATGCGATCCAGATCGTAGGAGAAGCCCATGCGCTTCATCGTGGCGAGCGCCTGGTCCATGTTCTTATACGTCCAGGCGGCAGCCTGCGTATTGTGCTTGATGGCGGCGTTCTCGGCAGGCAGGCCAAAGGCGTCAAAGCCGATGGGGTGCAGCACGTCAAAGCCGCGCATGCGGGCCTGACGGGCCATGGCATCGCCGATGGTATAGTTGCGCGCGTGGCCCATGTGCAGGTCGCCCGACGGATACGGGAACATCTCGAGCACATACTTTTTGGGCTTGCTGTCGTCGGTGTCGACGGCAAAGAGGTTGGAGTCCTCCCAGGCCTTCATCCACTTGGACTCAATGGCCTGCGCGTCGTAGGCAGGGATCTCGTCCTTATGATCTGTGCAATCGCACATATCAGCTCCTTTAATCTTAGCTGGGGTCGGTCGGCTTAGCTTTATTCGCTACTGCGGGCAGTCCTGCGCAAGACGAAGAGCACATTTAGTGCTCTTCTTTGCGTGCGGAACTTGTAGCGAACAAAGCTAAGCCGCCCGACCCTAAGGTTGACTCGACTGATAATAGCAAATACGACAAGCGAGATGCCTGCGACTTGCAGGCGTCTCGCTTTATCTAAATAACGTGGTTGATGCTCAACCTTTGTTATGCAGCTCTTACCTTATCGATAGGAAACGCTCTGCTGGGAGTCTTTCACGACAACGTCGTGGGCGCCGCCTTCGACGATGGAGGTGGAGCTGACCAGCGTTAGGCGTGCCTTTTCCTGGAGCTCGGGGATCGAGAGGGCACCGCAGTTGCACATCGTGGACTTGACCTTGTAGAGCGTGCCGCCCACGCCGTCCTTGAGGGAACCGGCATAGGGAACGTAGGAGTCGACGCCCTCGACGAAGCTGAGCTTCGCGGCGCCGCCCAGGTCGTAGCGCTGCCAGTTGCGGGCACGCGCGGAACCCTCGCCCCAGTACTCCTTCATGTACTGACCGTTCACATTGACGCGCTCGGTCGGGCTCTCGTCGAAGCGGGCGAAGTAGCGGCCCAGCATCATAAAGTCGGCACCCATGGCAAGGGCGAGCGTC
>CAJKZP010000106.1:0-6434 GCA_905204415.1 uncultured Collinsella sp.
CCGCCGCGATACGCTCGTGGCGGCGATTGAACTCTTTGCCGCCAAGGGCCTGTTCCCGCGCGACGTGTGCGTGTCGCCCATCCATGGCGCCAAAGGAAACGTTGAGTTTTTCCTGTACGGCACGAGGTTTGCCCCCGGCGAATGCACCGACGATGAGCTGCATTCCCAGGTATCGGTTTTGAGCGAGAAAGCTGCAACGCTATGAAGGTCTTTCTGGTTCCCAATTTCTACAAGCAAGAAGCGGTCGAGAGCGGCCTGATGCTCGAGCTTTGGCTTTCGCGCCAGGGCTACGAGGTCGCATGGGCTGCCGACCAGCGTTCCAAGATCCAGAGTGCTCCCGATGTTGACGATGCCGACCTGGTCATTACGCTCGGCGGTGACGGTACGCTGCTGCGTGCCGCTCGCATTCTCAACTACCGTGAGATTCCCATTTTGGGTCTTTCCTATGGTCATTTGGGTTTTTTGACGGCCGCGAGCCCCGAGGAGCGCGACATTTTGCAGGTCGTGAGCGATGCCCTGTCCGGCGAGCTCCATGTGAGCCGCCGCGCCACCATCGCCGCTGATATCGTCTCGGTTCGCGAAGACGGCACGAAGGATGTCGTGCGCACGTTTGCCCTCAATGATATGGCCCTTACGCGCGGGCCCCTGTCCGATATGGTCGAGTTTGACATCACGGTGTCCGGTCATCATATCGACCGCCTGCGCGGCGACGGCGTGGTTGTATCGACTGCCACTGGTGCCTCCCACCTCGATGGTACTACGCGCTTTCCGCCGGCGGCCCCATCGTCAGCCCCGATTACACGGGCATGGTCTGTGTGCCCATCGCCCCGCATACCATTCAGGCTCGCGCCTTTTTGACCTCGCCGAGCGATGTCGTCGAGATCTTTATGTCCGATGATCGCCCGAGCGTTCCGGCGATCGCCATCGATGGACAGTTTATTACCTGCGATGGTACGGTTCAGAGCGTGGCTGTGCGTCGCGGTCCCGGTGATGTGCTGCTGCTGGATTACGGCCCCGAGAGCTTCTATAACTCGGTGAGCCGCGTGTTCTACGGAGTGCGTCATGATCGATGAGCTGCAGGTTTCCAACATTGCACTCATTCGCGAGGCGACTTTGGTTCCGAGCGCGGGCCTAACAGTTCTGACTGGAGAAACCGGCGCCGGTAAGACCGCGCTGCTCTCGGCGCTCAAGCTCATTTTGGGCGAGCGTGCAGATTCGTCGACGGTGCGCGAAGGCGAGACGCTTGCCAGCGTCGAGGCGCGTCTGTTTGACGGTCCGCACGACACGGAGGGCTTCACCGTACAGCGCAGCCTTTCTGCCGAGGGCCGCAGTCGCGTAAAAATTGACGGCCGCATTGCCAGCGTGCGTGAACTTTCGGAGCGCGTCGGCGTGATGATGGATCTTTGTGGCCAGCACGAGCACCAGCGCCTGCTCGACCCGGCGCATCATGTTGCCATGGTCGATGCATGGGCAGGGCGCCCGGCGCTCGAGGCGCTGGAAAAGTACCGTGCCTGCTTCAAGGCGTCGCGTGCGGCTGCCAAGGAGGTCCGTCGCGTCGAGGAGACCTCGCGTGCGCAGGGGAGTCGCGTCGAGGAGGCGCGCTTCGCCCTGGAGCGCATCGCCGAGGTCGACCCCAAGCCGGGTGAGTATGAGGAACTCGAGGAGCTGCTGCCGCGCTCCGAGCATGCCGAGGTGTTGGTGGCCACGGCCAACGATGCTCATGCGTCGCTTGCTGCCGAAGGGGGAGCGCTCGATGCCGTGAACAGTGCCGTGGCGGAGCTTTCCCGCATGGCTACCGTCGATCGCAAGCTGGGCGACATCGCTGATGCCCTTTCGGATACCTGCATCTCGCTTGAGGATTGTGCCAACGAACTTCGCGCCTATCGCGATGGAGTCGCCTTCGATCCGCGCGAGCTGTCTCGTATGCGCGAGCGCTATTCCGATCTTAAGGGCCTGCTGCGTCAGTGGGGGCCCACCATGGACGATGTCTTTGCCATGCGCGACCGCTCACAAGAGCTGTTGTCGCTGGTAGACGATGGCGATGCGCAGATCAAGAAGGCGCGTGAAACGCTTGGCGCGGCGGAACGCGAATTGTTCGCCGCCGCCAAGGCGCTTAAACGTGCGCGTAATATGGTAGCCCCTCGTTTTTGTCACGAGGTTGGCCGTCAGATGGCGCGCTTGGAGATGGGCGGCGCCGAGCTCGTTTGGGAGTCGCGCGATCTTCCGCGTGCCGAATGGACGCCGGCGGGCCCTTCGAGCTACGAGCTTTTGTATCGCAGCGGTGCCGGATTGACACCGCGTCCCCTTCGCCGCATTGCGTCGGGCGGCGAGCTGAGCCGCGTCATGCTGGCGAGCAAGGTTGTCCTCGGCAACGCGGATGGCGTGGATACGCTGGTGTTCGACGAGGTCGATGCCGGTGTCGGCGGCTCTACTGCACGTGCCCTTGCGAGCGTGCTGGCAGATCTCGCTGCTACGCATCAGGTGATTGTCGTAACCCACCTGGCGCAAGTTGCCGTCATGGCCAATAAGCACTACGTGGTGAGCAAAGAGCCCGGCGATGTTCCCCAAACGCATCTGGATGAGGTGGCAGGGGACGCCCGTACTGTAGAGATCGCCCGTATGCTGAGCGGCGATCATTCGGAGGCAAGCCTAGCGCACGCAAGGCAGATGCTGGAAGAAGCTCGAGGCTAGAACGAGCCGGCGGTGCTGGGGGGGACAAAATATCAGTAATTGTTGCCACTCCACTTGCTTGTCTGGCCCGACCGTCAAAAACTATGCCGGTTTACTACGATGAGTCGGCGTAGCTCGAGCACGGCTATAATTGTAAAAAGAAAACCGCAGGTAGAACGCCTGCGGTTTTCTTTTAAAACGCGATGTGGTCTCATATTCCGATTTCATCGTAGTAAACCGGCATAGTTTTGTGGGAATGATACATAACGACCCCTGATAAAACCTACTCCACGACCTTATCCGGCTGGATGAGCTCCTCGTAGTAGCTGATGTGCTCTCGGGCGTCTTCAATCTCGGGCAGCAGGAAGTTGTAGATAACCTCGATGATCATCGTGGCGCTCATCTTGGAGAACGCAAAGTCGCCCGTGGTGAGCAGCGCCTCGTGATTCACGGTATTAAAGGTGTAATCGGCCAAGCGAGCAAGCGGAGACTTGCTGTCGCTGCTGATGACGACTACGGTGGCACCGCAGTCGCGAGCTGCTTTTGCCATGCGATTCAGTCGGCGCGACTTGCCGGAGTTCGAGATCAGAACGATGACGTCGCCGGGGCGCAGCGTAAGCGCAAACCCAATTGAAGTCTCGCTGATGGTGCTTGCCATGCAGCGAAGGCCCAGCTGCGAAAACTTAAACGTCGCGTCGAGCGCGACGGCGTTGGTGTTGCCTACGGCAGCAAACTCGATAGCCCCTGCGTTCTTAAACGCGTGCACGACGGCTGCCAGTGTGTCGTGGTCAATACCATCGATAGTCGCATTGAGTTCGCTTACCTTGGCAGCGAGAATATTCTTGAGGCTCTGCTCCATATTGTCGAGCGAGACCTCGTCGGTGAGGCCTTCGTTGCGCTGGCTCTCCAGATCGCGCGCTAGTGAAAACTGGAAACTGCGAAAACTGCCAAAACCCAGTTTGCGGCAGAAGCGCGAGACGGTTGCCTCGGAGGTTGCGGCGGCGCGCGAGAGCTGGGCGGCTGTCAGACGCGGTGCCTCGGACTGGTGCTCTAGGATATAGTCGACAATGCGCTGCTCGGACTCGCTGTACCCCCTGTGTGTGCTAATAAGGGAGAGTGCGCTCTTGCTGCTATCGGACATGGGATGGCTCCTGGCTGGCATAAAAATCGGACTTGTTTTGTAATGTCGTAGTATAGGGGCATTTTCAACTACAAGATACACCTTGCCGTTTCAATGGTTGATGGTAAACTTTCATTGACCGTTTACGGTTATGAAAGAACCTTTCACCGGAGAAATGAGCTGTATTACTTCTCGTACAAGCGGTGGCTTGGTATCTTTCAAGTGTGGAAAAACGCGCATCGAAGCGCGTGTAGGGGAGCGCCCGCGGGCGCAGTACTCAAGAAGGAGGGACACATGGCTAAGTTTGACATCATCGCCGCCACCGGTTGCCCGACCGGCATCGCGCACACCTTCATGGCGAAGGAGGCGCTGGAGAAGGCTGCTGCCGAGCGCGGTCTGACCATTAAGGTCGAGACCCATGGCCAGGTCGGTGTCGAGAACGAGCTCACCAAGAGCGAGATCGCTGGCGCCAAGGCCGTTGTCGTCGCAGCCGACAAGGATGTCCAGGCGGAGCGTTTCGCCGGCAAGCCCATGGTTTCCGTTGGTGTTTCCAAGGCCCTGTCCGTCGAGGCTGCCGGCAAGCTGATCGACCGCGCACTCGCCGCCAAGGGCGACGACACGGTTGCGGCTGCCGATATCGAGGATGAGGTCGAGGAGAAGGAATCCATCGGTCACATCATCTACAAGCACCTCATGAACGGCGTCAGCCACATGCTGGTCTTCGTCGTTGCCGGTGGTGTTCTGACCGCCATTTCGTTCCTGTGGGGCATCACGTCCTTTGATTCGACGGCTGCCGACTACAACAGCTTCGCCGCTATGCTCAAGATCATCGGCGGCATTGCCATGAACCTCATGGTTCCCGTGCTTTCCGCCTACATCGCCGAGTCCATCGGCAAGCGCCCGGCGCTCGTCCCCGGTTTCGTCGCCGGTATGATTGCCATCCAGGGCTTGCCTGTTAACGCCGATACCGGCATGATCGACGCCGGTGGCGCAGGTGTGGGCTTTGGCTTCCTGGGCGGCATCGTCGGCGGCTTCCTCGCTGGCTATGTCATCCTGCTGCTCGAGAAGGTTTTCTCTAAAATTCCCGCGAGCCTTAATGGCCTGAAGGCAATCTTCCTGTATCCGCTGTGCTCTACCGCCATCGTCGGCCTGGTCATGCTCGGTATTTCCGGCCCCATGGCTGCCATTAACCAGGGCATGATGGATTTCCTGCAGAGCCTCGGTAACTCCGGTCCGGTGATCCTTGGCCTGGCCATCGGCTGCATGTGCGCCTTTGATATGGGCGGCCCGGTCAACAAGGCTGCTTACGCTACTGGCACCTTCCTGCTCGGTACCGCTCTCGAAGCTGGCGTCGGCACCGAGACCTACAACTTCGGCACCAACTTCATGGCTGCCGTCTCCGCCGCTTGCATCGTTCCGCCGCTGATCACCACCTTCGCCGTCATCGTCGGCAAGAAGTACTTCAGCCAGGAGGATCATGACGCCGGTATCGTCAACCTCATCCTTGGTTGCACCCACATCACCGAGGGCGCCATTCCGTTCATGACCAAGAACATCTGGCCCGTCATGCCCATCATGATGCTCGGCTCTTCCATCGCTTCTATCTTGACCATTTTCTTCAACGTTCACGATCCGGCGCCTCACGGCGGCTTCCTGGTCCTGCCCGTTGTCGAGAACGGCCCGCAGTGGGTCCTCGCGATCCTCATCGGCGCCGTGGTCGGTGGCATCCTGTTCGTCGCTTTCAAAAAGTATGACTTCGAGAAGAACCAGAAGGCCGCTCCCGCTAAGCCTGTCGAGGCTCCCAAGGCCGCTGCCGTCGAGGCCCCCAAGGCCGAGGCTGCCGACTTCGTGAAGGTCGAGAACGTTTTTGTCGCCGAGAACTTCGCTTCTCGTGACGAGGCCCTGAGCTTTGTCTCCAACCAGGCCGTCAAGGCCGGTCTCGCTGACGACGCCGACGCCGTGATGAACGCCTTCCTGGCCCGCGAGGCCGAGGGCACCACGGGCATGATGGAGGGCTTCGCCATTCCGCATGCCAAGTCCGATGCCATTACCGAGGCCGCCGTCATTGTCGTCAAGGACGACTCTGGCGTGACCGGTTGGGACACCATGGACGGCGCTCCCGTCAACGTGGCTATCGCCCTGCTCATCCCCGGTGCCCAGGCCGGCACCACGCACCTCAAGATCTTGTCCAAGGTCGCCGAGGCGCTCATGGACGAGGGCTTCCGTGCCACCGTCAAGGGTTCCACCGACGCCGCCGAGATCGCCAAGACGATCAACGCCCGCCTGGTCTAATCCCGCGGTTCGCGAATAACATCGCCCCTTGTATATAAGGCGGAGACTCCACCAGGAGTCCCCGCCTTTTTCTATCCCTCTCATAAGTTGCGGTGAAATAGGGACTGCTTAAACGATTCAACCCCAAATTCAGTCCCTATTTCACCGCAACTTAATAGAGGGAATAGACGCATCTATCAGCACAGAGCTTATGGCGCCCAGATCCTCAGGCTGAATTCCTTTCGCACGATATTACTCTGGACCCACCAAGTTTCCGCAGCTTGCTCGCCCACAGAGGGCCGGACGCGGCCTGTGAAATTTCCTGCTCTACAGTCCTGCTCGCACGAAGAGCACATTAAGTGCTCTTCGGCTC
>CAJKZP010000107.1:0-6354 GCA_905204415.1 uncultured Collinsella sp.
GGAGGCATTGCACGCCGCCATACCGCCCAGGCAGGCGGATGCCTCGGTGGGATCGGTGGGGAAGAACTGCTCGGGAGCTGCCTGGAACTCCTCATAGGCCTCAAGCGATACCTGATCCCAGCCAGCGGTCGGCAATGCCTTCTTACCCAGCTGCTTGCGCAACTCCGAAAGCACGACCCCCGGCTCCACGCGCAGCAGAAAACGGCCCTGCTCGTCGCGGCGAAGACCCAGGTAGCGATTCATACGAGAAGTGTTGAGGATATGTCCGCCGTGGGGCACGGCACCGGCAGCCAGACCGGTTCGAGCGCCTTGGACCGTTATCGGAACATGCTCGGCATGGAGCTTTCGCAGAATGGCGCGGACTTCGTCCTCCGTTGTCGGAAACGAGATGCTCGACGCCTCGCCCGATATGCGAGATTCATCGCGACCATATTCTTCGAACTCGTCGCCGAAGGGTTTGATGGCTGCAGACACGCGAACTCCCCCTTTAGTTAACTACAGTATTTGCAGGGAGATGTTACCGCATCGTTTCGTCGACGTGACTGAGACCGTCTCCATAATTAGCGAATTTTACGTTTGTGCAATTCGGCAAGCGGCGGCGATTTCTCGGCAGACGCTCTATTTGACGTGCCCCTTCCCATCGCTGCCATGCATGCAATTGGCGCTCGAAAAAACTTGAGATATTTTTTACCGCCTCTCACCTGCGGCGATGCAAATCCGTCAAGCATTTGGTCAGAAATCGGTCAAGTTGCGCCTGATACGGTCGGCATCGACAGCCAAAACCAATAGAAGGTTTGGCCCAAAAGCAGGGAGGTCCCCATGGCATATTACTGGCCCCAGTACGGCGTCGCCATCGAAGTCGACGATGACCCGTATCTTCTGCCGTTCGACGAAAAGGCATTTCCCGATGCGGCTGTCTATCACGTCACCACCGACGTGATCTGCGATCCCGAATCGTTTTCGGCGCTCGCTCACCACATCGCCCACATCCACGACATCAAACTCGACCCAAACTTCGACGAGCTCATCTACTCACGACGCCTCATGCTCCACATGCTCTTTGGCGCCGATCCGTCCACGTTCGCGCGCGTCTATACCACTAAGGATGCCGCATGAGCGTAAGAAAGCAGTCGAGCCCCCTGGGGTCAAAACATCGAAAAAGGCTCGGCGTTGTCTGCTTGGCTATCGCCTGCGCCCTTATCGCCGTCGGCCTTTACGCCTGGCAGTCAAAGCCTGTCGCCGAGACGGGCACCTCGGTCACAACGGCAGAGGGTAAGTCGCGCCAAGAAATCCAGGACGAGCTCGATGCCATCGTCCGTGACAACATGATGACGATCTCGGTCGCACCGGTCGCCCAGCTGCAAAAAGGCGGCAAGCTGCGCGTCAACGTACAAAACGCCCAGGACAACAAGTTTCCCCAGCGTTTCCGCGTGATCCAAAACGACGAAACCATCTATGAATCGGGCGTGGTCGAGACTGGCAAGACCATCGAGACCTGCCCCGCAGGCGACATCAAAGAAGGCGAAGCGTATATCGAGATCCAGGCGCTCGACGCCAAGACCTACGACGCCCATGGCAATCCCACGCGCGTCAAGGTGCGGGTTGCGCAGGCCGAAGGCTAGATCTGCCGCCTGTTGCGAAAACGCGCACCCACGCCGCTTTCGTCCAACCATCACGGAAACGGTCCGTGACGAATAGAAAGGAACGATTATGGACATCACCAGGAACTTGAGCGGGACCAGGGCGCTCGTCGTGGGGGCAGGGCTGGCGCTCGCGCTCGCAATGGGAGCCGCGCCGACCACCGCCCTGGCGGAGGGACGCGTTGGAACCACCGACGTGACCATCAGGACCGAAATCGACAACATCAAGTTTAAGGCTCCGACTGTCATCCCATTTGTCGCCAAGGCCGATGGCACGCTTCAGGGCCCTTCCGAGAACACAACCACCATCGACAATCTTTCGGCCTATGGCATCCACGTTACCAACATGAAGATCGGCGCCAAGAACTCCTGGAGCATCGTCGCCGACGCCAAGACGGGAACCGCCCAGAACTCCATCGATTTTAAGGTCGGCCCGGACAAGGCACTCCAAGACGCTCATGCCGCGACACAGGAAGCGGGCGTCGACCTTTCCAAAAATGCATTCTTCGACATGGGCTACCAGGGCATCGCCGATGGTACGGACAGGATTAAGCTCAAGACGAGCGGCAATGTCGCCCGCGTCACGCGAGACATCTTCCATGTGACTGGCGAGGGCGACCAGGTCGCAAGCATTACGTGGACGGTCGAGCCCGGTGCGCACACGGCCTAAGGCGATTGTCCTTGCCGCTATCGTCGGCGTTGTAACGTTTGCCCCGATCGCCGCCTTTGCCCAACAAGAGCAGGCGCAGGCTGCCACACAGGTGACTGTCGATCTATCGGAGCTCGAACGCAGTGGCCAACACGAGCCCCTAGCACAAACGGGCGACACGCGACAATTCCTGGCAGCAGGAATCGCCGCGGCAGGCGCAAGCGCCATCGGCCTTGGCCTGCACATCAAACGCAACCAGTAGCCACACAAATCGAGACCGTCCAGAACAGGTAAGGAGAGCCCATGGCATCAAAGAACCTTTTGCCCGTTGCCGCGCTTTGCAGTGCGCTTGCCATCGGCATGCCCGTCGCCGCCCTGGCGACACCCGCCGTGGACGTCCCCTTACCTGCCGTCAACTGTCTCGCCACAAACCAGATGAGCACCATCGCGCGCCAACGCTTCTCGCTTGCGCAGGCAAGCATTTCGACCTCGGGGTGCCTCCGTCGCTGCACGAACAGCTCGATAGTCGTGGATACCGAGCACTCGAGCACAGTGGACGGCCCCCTAACGGGATGCGTTATCTGCACATGGCGCGCAGCTGCAACTGATGCCGATGGCGATTCCTGCGATGTGGAGCTGTGCCTCGACATCACCCTGTCCGATGACTCGGCGGACGGGGCAACAGTCGCCTTCGACAGCACGTTTTTCGAAGACGGAGGAGGTGTATGCCTGGGCTGCGTCCCCTCGAGCGCCGATGGCACGCAGCCCGCTATCTCATTCACCGCATCGCTGAAAATGACCAAGGCGGGCACCGACGCCACAGCAAATGGCGAGATTCCTCTGATGTTCTACGCGAGCGGCACAGAAAGCCAGGAGATTCGGGGCAAACAGCGGACCGGATCGCTCAGCCTAACGCGAGGGACAGATCCCAGTCCTGTCGATATCAGTACCCAAACGCAAGATGTGCATCACGTCCTTGTCGATCCGGCGCTCCTCGAGATGGAATGGAGCGGAGCGGGAGCGGTCGGACTCGCCCCCTCGACAGGTGACATCGCAAGCGACTCCAACGAGAACAGCGGTGAAATAGCGCCTGGGGACAATGGCGCACCAGGCGACATAACACCGCCATCGAGCGGTCCTTCAGCCACTTTTAGCGAGCCAAGCGAAACAGCCGCCGATGCCGACGGCACGCAAGCTGGCGAAAACTTGGACTATTCCATGCCGGCAGACATCGACGAGGGCAATTGTTGCATGATGGTCGCGCTCGACCGCGCGGGAACCGTCGACGCCGCGAGCATTGAGGTCGCCGCCGCCGATAAGCCCGTCCGCAAAGCAGCCATTATCGCATTCCCTAAAACCGTCGAAGTTGTTTTTCTACCATCGGGCGAGGTCGTAGCCCCTACCCTGCTCACCCTACTTGGGGCAAAGGGCACGGCCAACCAAATCGACAACCTCACGGTCGTCGACCCTGCGACCACCGCAAAACTGCACCTGTATGCCGTAACCTCGGACGGAGACAAAACCGAGGAATTCGACGGTAAAAGCCTCCTGAATAACCGGATACTCCATAAAATGGAAGACGTCTCGTATCAAATTGAGCTCGAGGGATTTGACCGAGCTCGAGATGCCGATATCATCGCCGCGGCCATTGAGTCCCCGCAGCGACTCATGACGCTGTGCTTCGATTACAGCCCCTATGTCGTGATGGGAGGCTGAGGCTTGGGCACCAAATGCCGTCATTAATACCATTTATATAACGTATAGGATGAGGCATGACGCACCCTGCATCCCGTTCTGCTACGATTGCCAGGTTGGCATCAATATGGGAGGGTTCATGCCGGGTTTGGGAACGGTCATCAACGTCGCACTTTTGATTGCGGGCGGACTGCTGGGCCTTATAGGCGGACGCTTTATCACACCCCGCATCCAAGACACGCTCATGAAGGCGTCGGGGCTGTGCGTTTTGTTTATCGGACTGGGTGGCACCATGCAAAAGATGCTCGTCATTGACGGGAAAGCGCTGGAGACCACCGGCACCACCATGCTCATCGTCTCGTTTGCCCTCGGCTCGCTCATCGGCGAAGCCATTGCACCTCGTTCAACGTGAGATCCATTAACCTGGAAGCCGGCATCGAAAACCTGGGCGAATGGCTCAAGCGCAAAACCGGCAGCGAGGGAGACAACGAGTTCACCAATGCCTTTGTCTCGACATCGCTGACCGTCTGCATCGGTGCCATGGCTATCGTGGGATCAATCCAAGACGGCTTGCTCGGCGACTGGTCCACGCTTGCCCTCAAGGGCGCGCTGGACTGCATCATCGTCTGCACCATGACGGCTTCGCTCGGCCGCGGCTGCATCTTCTCCGCCCTGCCCGTTGCCGTATTCCAGGGAACGATTACGCTGTTTGCCGGCGCACTCTCCCCCATCATGACCGCCGCCGCCCTCGACAGTCTATCGCTCGTGGGCTCTATACTCATCTTCTGCGTCGGCGTCAACCTCATCCGTCCTCAAACCTTCCGCACGGCCAATATGCTCCCCTCCGTTGTCATAGCCGTCATCTACGCCCTCCTGTTCTAAATCTATCTACGTAGCGGTATCTCGAACACCTGTTTGATGCTGTGCTATGATATGAGGTCACCGAAGCTGCGTTAGGAGAGGAGAGACGGTGGCCGACCAGGACATCAAGATGCTCATCGAGCGCATTATGGCCGAGGCCCGGACCCATCAGTCTGCTCGCTTCTCAAACGAAGTCTATGCTGACGAGCCGATTCTCAAAACCGGTCGTCAGATGCAGAACTTCCTCCCCGACCAGTACCGCAAGATGCGTGAGATATCGCGTTGGCAAGAAGACCCCAAGGGCGGCTCGGGCCGCTGGCTTTCGGAAGCCGAGCTTTTCTATCGCCAAGGCTTGCTGATGGCCGATTTTGAGGACGACTGCCCCTACAACGGCACATTCAAGTCATACTTTCCCACCTACAACGCCATGAGCGATCGGCAGCTGCGTGGCTATTTTACCTGGCGTGCCCAAGTGCGCCGCGGAACCGTCGAGGAAACGTCTACGTCCTTTGCCTTCCTGTATCTCTATGAGCTGATCTGCGGCATTGGCGTAGATGACCCACTCGATGGTTTTAACAAAATCAAGGCCTTTTGGGATGCCTATCGCGCCTTCGAGCCCGGCATCGATCGGTTTGCACGCGTGTGGTTGCAGGATTACGCCGTATTCCATGGGCTCGACCCCAAACTGCTTCGCGACTCTAAAACCGTTATGTTCGATAACGCCCTTATCGAGCTGCAACGTGCGGCGCGAGACTTTGCGCCCGCGCCAACGCCGTCAGACCTGGCGCCTGCGCGTCGCAAGACCTCCGAGCCCACACTCCCCCTTCCGCCCGACGAGGCGGGCGAGGAGCGACTCATGGCCGCCATCAATGCCCTCTCCACGTATAACCTCAATAACTCAAGACTCGATCGCAGCCACCATCGCGACCTACGCCACGTGGCATGCGCCGTATATGTCCGTATGGCGCGCTACTATGACACGCACCGAAAGACCGGCATCGTAGCGAGCTTGTTTGGGGAGGAGACGGCCATGCCCTATACCATGTTTGCCTCGGCCGTGTTCTTTGCGCCTAATCGCCATGAGGACTGCGAATACCGTCTGGATCCCATCCATATTTACCGTTGTCAAAACGGCTTTTGGGAATGCATGCGAATTCACGGCAGCAGGCAAAAAAGCAGCAAGCTCGGTGAAATGATGCGCGCTTGTGATCAGCGCCTACGCCTGGCCCTAGACCCCACCCACCCCCTGAAGGAGGAGAAGGTCCCCAAATATCTGGCCAAGATCATCGATGACGAGATCGTGGCATGGCTTTCGTGGGATGCCGCACACCAGCCCGTCAAGATCGATATCGATCTGAGCCAGCTGGGACACATTCGGAGCGCCGCCGCGCAAACGCGCGAAGCGCTTTTGATTGATGAGGAGCGCGAGGACGACATGCCCACAGAGGTCGATACGGCGGAATCCGAGCAACCGGAAGCCAAGCCCGCGACCGACGTAATGGCCGAGCC
>CAJKZP010000108.1:0-6263 GCA_905204415.1 uncultured Collinsella sp.
GTGGTAGTCGACCACCACAATCTTCGGTTCGCCCACGCGACCCTCCACTTCTCATCATCCAAAACCACCGCAAAGGGGACAGGCACCTTCGTGGTGGTTTTACCCTTGTGACGGTTACAGCGAGCCCTTGGTGCTGGGGATGCCCTGCACGTGGGGATCGAGCTCGCAGGCGTGACGCATCGTGCGGCCCACGGCCTTAAAGGCGGCCTCGATAATGTGGTGCGAGTTGCCGCCCGCCAGCTCGCGCACGTGCAGCGTGAGCTTGGCATCGCGTGCAAAGGCATAGAAGAACTCGACGGCCAGCTCGGTATCAAAGCTGCCCACGCGCTCGGTCGGCACGGGCAGCTCGCAGTAGGCCTGGCCGCGACCCGAAATGTCCACGGCAGCCATCACGAGTGTCTCGTCCATGGCAATCGCTGCATCGGCAAAGCGCGTAATACCCGCCTTGTCGCCCAGCGCCTGGCAAAACGCCTCGCCCAGCACGATGCCCGTGTCCTCGACGGTGTGGTGCGCGTCGACCTCGACGTCGCCCACCGCGCGCACCGTCAGATCGAACAGACCATGGCGGCCAAAGGCGTTGAGCATGTGGTCGAAAAACGGCACGCCGGTCGAGATATCGCACACGCCAGATCCGTCCAGGTCGAGCTTTACGACAATGTCGGTCTCGCCCGTCTTGCGGGTTACCTCGGCATAGCGGTCCATCTACATCTCCTCCTTCACCAGCGCGGCAAACGCTGCCAGCACCTCGTCGTTTTCCTGCGGGGTGCCCACGGTAATGCGCAGGCAGTCCGCGAGCCCCGGCGCGTAGCTAAAGTCGCGCACCAAAATTGAATACTCGTCGCGCAGGCGCTCGCGCACGCGCGTGGCATGCGGCGTGCGCACGAGCACAAAGTTCGCCGCGCTCGGCCACGCCTCCACGGGCAAGCCCTCGGCAGCCATCACGCGCAGAGCGGCCAGCTCGCGCTCACGCTCGGATGCAACCTGTGCCACCACGGGTGCGTACGCATCGCGGGCACGCACGCAGGCAAGCGCGGCGGCCTGGCTCAGCACGTTAACCGAGTAGATCTGGCGAATTGCCGCAAACACATCGATGGCCTCGGGCGCCGCGATCACATAGCCCAGACGCGTGCCGGCGGCGCCGAACGCCTTGGACAGCGTATGCAGAATCACCAGGTTGGGATGCTCGGCGATAAGCCCCTGCGCCGTGGTAGCCGCGCCAAACGAATCGTCCGCAAACTCAACGTAGGCCTCGTCGGCCATGACCATGCCGGGGCACGCATCGCACAGGGCCGCGACAAAGTCGAGCGGCGCCACGTCACCCGTGGGATTGTTGGGCGAGGTCACTATCGCCAGATTGCACTCGGGAGCCGCCGCAAGCACCGCCGCCTGGTCGAGCTCAAAGGTCGCCGGGTCGCGCCACACATCGCGCACCTCAGTCTGACAAAGCGACGCAAAGAACGCATACTCGCTAAAGCACGGCGGGCAGTTGAGCAGGGTCCGCCCCGCGCCGCCAAACGCCAGCAGGTAGTTATAGAGCAGCTCGTCGCCGCCGTTTCCCACGCAAATATTCTCACGCGCCACGCCATGCCAGGCAGCAAGCTCATCGCGCAAGTCGTTGGACATGGGGTCGGGATAGCGGTTGAGCGGCGTGGCAGCCAGGGATGCATCGATTGCCTCGCGCACGCCGGCCGGCACGGGATAGGTGTTCTCGTTGGCCGAAAGGTTGATGCGCGTGGGCGTAAAGTTGGGATCATAGGGCTCAATGCCGGCCAAGTAGGGCTGGACGAGCTCCTTCATACGCGGCGTGAGTTCGGCCATGTTAGGCCTCCTCGCCGGTCGCACCAACGCCATCCGCGCCCGCAGCCGCCAGGTCAACGCCCTCGGCAACCGTCGCCACAGCGTCACCCGGCCAGGCAACCTTGGTCAGGTCGGCCGCGGCCAGCGACTCGGCACTCACGGCATCCTCGCCCTGCTCCAACACGCGACGGCGCAGTGCGGCAGAAAGCGCGTGTGCCCACAGGCCCTCGGCCTCGGCCAGACGCTGCGTAGCGGGAGCGTCGGAGAGCAGGCCCTCGGGCGTATAGCAAATGACACTCGAGCGCTTGACGAACTCTTCGACCGAAAGCGGGTTGGAGAACATGGCCGTGCCGCCGGTCGGCAGCGTGTGGTTGGGACCGGCAACGTAATCGCCGAGCGGCTCGGAGCTCCAAGCGCCCACAAAGATGGCGCCGGCGTTGCGAATGCCGCCGAGCAGGCCCATCGCGTCCTTGCAGTGCAGCTCAAGGTGCTCGGGCGCCACGGTGTTCACAGCCTCGACGGCGGCAGCCATGTCGGCGGCCACCACGATGGTGCCTTCGTTATCGAGCGAGGCGCGTGTGATCTCGGCACGCGGCGACTGCGCTACCAGAATGTCGATGCCCGCCTCGACCTCGCGCGCAAACTGCTCGTCGCAGGTCACCAGATAGCAGGCTGCCAGCGGGTCGTGCTCGGCCTGAGCCATCAGATCGGCCGCGACCACCATGGGCTTGGCTGTGGCATCGGCCAGCACGCAGACCTCGGAGGGGCCAGCGACCATGTCGATTCCCACGTCGCCCGAGACAATCTGCTTGGCCGCGGCGACAAAGGCGTTGCCCGGGCCGGTGATCTTGTCGACGCACGGAATGGTCTCGGTACCGTACGCCAGCGCGGCCACGGCCTGAGCGCCGCCCACCATATAGATTTCGTCCACGCCGCCGAGCTTTGCCGCGGCAAGCGTGTAAGGGCTGATCAGGCCGTCCTTTTGCGGCGGGGTCACCATGACCACGCGCTTGACGCCGGCAACCTTGGCGGGAATGGCATTCATGAGCACCGTGGAGGGGTACTGCGCGCGACCGCCCGGCACATAGATGCCAGCCGCCGCGAGCGGGGTCACCTTAACGCCGAGCATCGTGCCGTCCGCACGCGTGGTAAACCAGCTCTGCTCGACCTCGCGCTGGTGGAACTCGCGAATCTGGCGCGCGGCCTTCTCAAGCGCGGCGACAAAGGCCGGGTCGAGGCCTTCGAGCGCGGCATCGATCTGCTCTTGCGGCAGGCGGAAGCTCTGCAGCTCGACACCGTCAAAACGCTGACAGTAGTCGCGCACCGCGGCATCGCCATTGGCGCGCACGTTGGCCACGATATCGCGGGCGGCGTCGACGATGTTTTGCGGCAGCACGCCCTTACGGTTGAGCTGGTTGGTAACGAGGCGCTCACCGGGAGCAAGCTTGATGGTCTTCATATCGGTATCCCCTATCGGTCGAGGTTTTGTTCGAGAAACGAGAGACCGGGCGGCGGTGCCAATCAGCCCGCAGCCCGGACGTTGGGGCGCCCGTACGTGCTCGCGCTATTGCGCCGAGCCCGCAACGGGCTCAAAATGCTTGTCCTTCACGGCTGCCGCCAAGCGATCGGCCAGATTGCGTACGCGCGGATCCAGACGCGCGGCACCCGGGTTGACAAAGAAACGGGCCGTGCAGTCCATGATGCGGCCGGTGATGACCAGGTCGTTGTCGCGCAGCGTGGCGCCCGTGGCGGTAATATCCACGATGCGATCGGTCATGCCGACAATGGGGCCCAGCTCGATGTTACCGTGCAGCGAAACGATGTCGGCGTTCACGCCGCGCTCGGCATACCAGGCACTCGCGATGCGCGGGTACTTGGTTGCCACGCGAAGCGAACCGCGGCGGGCATAGTTGCGCTCGGCCTGACCGGCGCGCCACGCGGGCTCCGCCTCGATAAAGGTGCACAGGCCATAGTCCAGGTCTACCAGCTGCAGCAGGTTGAGGTCCGCCTCGATGAGCGAGTCCCAACCGCAGATGCCGCAGTCGGCACCACCGCAGCCCACAAAGGCAGGCGCATCGCTGGGACGCACGATGACAAACTCGATATCGCCGACCGCGCCCTCGCCGACACGCGTGTCGCGGCCGCGCACGATCAGGTGACGGCCGGGGTCACGCAGCTCGGAGACGTCCAGGCCCGCGGTCTCGAGCACGTCGAGCGTGTCGGCCTTAAGCGAGCCCTTGGGCACGGCGATACGCAGCGGCCCCTCGGCGCCACGGCCCACGGCGTGGTCGCCATCGGAAGCGGCGTCCTCGGCCGAGGTGCGCACGGCCTCCAGACGCTCGAGCGAAAAGGCAAAGCCCGCCGCCGGTACCTCGATACCGTCGCCAAACGCACCGGTAAAGATGGAGTCGTAGCGTCCGCCCGAACCGACCGGATCGGGCAGGCCGCCGGCATAGGCCTTAAAGACCAGACCCGTGTAGTAATCAAAAGAATTCATGATGGAGAAGTCGAAGGACAGCACCTGGGCGTCCTCGGGAGCCAGGCCCTCGACCAGGGCACGCAGCTCGCGCGTCAGCGGCGCGACGATGCCGGCAGCCTCCAGCAGCGCATCCACGCGGTCGAGCACCTCGGCACCACCGTGCAGGCGCGGCAGCTCGCTAATGGCGGCCTTGACGGCATCGGACTCGGCGCTGGCAGCCACGCGGGCATCGAGGCCCACAAAGTCGTTGGCATGCACGCAGCGCAGGGCCTCGGCAGCCAGCTCACGATCCTCGCATACCGCGAGCAATTCCTTAAAAGGACGCACGCTGCCTGCGATAATGCGCGCATCGGGAAGTGCCAGCTTGCGCACCGCCTCGGCCACGAGCGAGACGATCTCGACATCGCCCGCGGTATCGCCCGCACCGATAAGCTCAAAGCCCAGCTGTGTAAACTGGCGCGAGCCGCCGGCATTGCGCTGACACTCGCGAACCACCGGCGCCTCGTAGCGAAGGCGTAGGGGCAGGTCGGCCGCGCGCATGCGGGTCGAAACCAGACGCACGATCGGCAATGTGTTGTCGGGACGGACCACCAGCAGGCGGCCATCATCGTCAAAGAGCTTAAACGGCGTGTCCGCAATGCGGCCGCCCTCCTCGAGCGAACCCTTGTCCTCGAGTAGCGGCGTCTCGATCGGCAGGTAATGATGCTCCCTGAAGCAGCCCTTCACCGTCAGCGCAATCTCCTCGCGCGCCTGAGCCTCCTCGGGCAATATGTCCCGGAATCCCCACGGTGTGGCCGTCATCTGGTGAGCCTCCTCATGCTGTGTTTCATATAGAGCAGAAGACCGGCATAGCTCCGCCGGTCTTCTGGGTACTTTAGCATACTAGAGTGTTTGCGGGGAGAATCGTCCTCCTCGGCTCACACCGTATTCATTTGGAAACATAGGGCAGATTGTCGCAACCCAACCCCACTTAGGCGCCAATCGCGCGTCGGTACTCCGCCATAACCTGCGCATCAGCAGCTGCGGGGTCGGCAAAATAGCGCCCGTCATAGGTCTCGGCCGAAACAACTCCGCGATAGCCGCGTGCCACCAGCCTATCAAGGTCGGCGCGCATATCACGGTCGCCGTCACCCCAGGCAAGATGCGTCGTGCCATCTGCCGCAACATCGACAAAATGCACGTGGGCGACATCATCGCCAAGCAGATCGAAATAATCGTCGATGGTATCCCCCGCCACCGCCATGGCGCCCAAATCCAGACACGCCTTAAGTGCCGGATGATCAACCGCCTCGATCATGCGCTTCGTATCGGCCGCCGAGTTCACGATCATCGACTCAACCGGCTGTAGGGCCTCGAGCACCAGCCGCACGCCGCGCTCTCCCGCATGCTCGGCAATCGCACGCAGCATCGAGGCGCTGCGACCCCACGCGTCCTCGATCGGCTCATTCAAAAATGCCCAGCCGCTCGAGACCATGACCTGCTCGGCTCCAAGTTCCGCCGCAATATCCACAACGTTCTTAAAGTACGCGAGCGTGCGGACACGCGCCTCATTCCCGCGCGCCGCGATATTCCACGGCTTGGGGTTGTTCTGTTCGGGACAAAGCCCCACAATCCGAACCCCATACCGCTGTGATAGCTCCCGCACCTGCTCGAGCGAATCGTATCCATGGCAATCGACATACAGATGCATCGCCCCGGTCCAAAGCTCGCAACACGTGTAGCCCGAAGCCGACGCCGAAGAAAAGAACTCCTCAAGGTCAAAATAACGATGGCTGATATTCATGACGGCAAGCTGGGGATAGCTCATAATTACTCTCCAACCCAAGCGAGGCCCCGTTCCATATAGGAGCGAGGCCCAATTACACAAACGTTATTTGCTCTTAGTAGTCGAACTGGTGATAGTAGCGACGGTAGTTGAGGTTGTGCTTGGTGACCGTCTCGTAGTAAGCGGCAAGGCGATCGGTGATCAGCGAGGAGAGGATCCATG
>CAJKZP010000109.1:0-6261 GCA_905204415.1 uncultured Collinsella sp.
GGAGCCGCTGTCGCGGGTGCGGTGGCAGATACAGGGCTCGAGCCCGATTGCGTGCTTATGGACGGCAACCCTCTGGGTGCCGTTACCAACGAACGTGACGTGGTGAAGGGCGATGCCAAGATCGCCTGTATCGCTGCGGCATCCATCATGGCCAAGGTCACGCGTGACGAGATGATGGTCGAGTACGATGCCGAGTATCCTGAGTACCATTTGGCTGAATCGAAAGGCTATGCGAGTCCCGAGCACATCGAGGCCATTCGCAAACATGGTCTTTCTCCGCTGCATCGCGTGAGCTTTTGCGGAAACTTTCTGCAGACTGAGCGCCTTTTTTAGGCCAATTGTGGAGACAGGGACCTGAAGGGTTCTATAAACCTGCTGGTAGGGGCCGCGTGCAACGCTATTGTTGCGCGCGGCCCCTCATTTGTCGACATTTGGTTTGCTTTTGGTTTGCTTCCAGTACTTACCCGCATGAAACCTGTCCTCATTATCGAGGCAATGCAGAGAGCGGGAAAGGAGACCCCATGTGTGCCGCAGGCAAACTGAGTAAGACGCAGCAGCTCAAGGAGCGTTGGGAAGAGGGGGAGCTCGATTGCGGGTCGATCACGCCCGAGTTTATTAAGGGACTCAGTCCTCGCGAGCTCGGCATGCTGGGCGAGCTCATCGCGATCGACTACTTTAACGAGCGCGGCTATGCATTGCTGGAACAAGGCTATCGATGCTCGGAGGGCGAGGCCGACCTGGTGCTGCTCGACGAGCTCGATGATGTGGTGGTGATGGCCGAGGTCAAGACCAGGCGTGTTGCGCTGGATTGTGACACGCGGGTGTTTCCCGAGGAGGCGGTGAATGCCCAAAAGCAGCGGCGCTACCGTCGCATCGCGAGCTGCTACCTCATGGAGCATTATCCGCTCAAGGCGATTCGATTCGATGCCGTGGGCGTCACCATTCGCGGCGGGCATATCGCCGAGATCGAGCACCAGTACAACGCGTTCGATTGGCAGGTGTCGTGATGGCGTTCGAAACCTTTGCCGTTCACGCAGCCTGTATTCGCGGCGTCGAGGCGATTCCCGTCACGGTCGAGGTGTCGCTTGCGGGTGGCATCCCGGGCATCCAGATGCTCGGGATCCCGAGTATGGAGGTCATGGAGTCGCGCGGGCGCATTCGCTGCGCGATGCGCTCCGCCGGATTCGAGATCCCGCGCTCGGGTATTACGGTCAATCTGGCGCCTGGCGATATCCGAAAGACCGGTAGCGGCTTTGACCTGCCGATAGCCATTGCGGTGCTTGCGGCCGACGGGCAGATTCCCCGCAACAGTCTCGACCGCTGCCTCATTGCCGGCGAGCTCGGCCTGGATGGCACAGTGCTTCCCGTCAAGGGCGAGGTGGCGTTCCAGCTGCTGGCTCGCGACATGGGGCTGTCTTTTATCGCCGGCAGGTCCGACCAGCATGTTCCGCTTGCGGGCGTCGACTGCGGTTTTATCGATCATCTGTCGCAGCTTGCCCGCGGTATGGGCGAGGCGGCTCGGCATTATCTGGATTCTGAAGTGCTGGAGGCCACCTTTGAGCCCGAGCTCGATTATGCCGACGTGTTGGGGCAGGAGGTCGCCAAGCGCGGCATGGCGCTTGCGGCGGCAGGGGAGCTCGGCCTTCTCATGATCGGCTCGCCCGGTTCGGGCAAGACCATGCTTGCGCGCCGCATGACCGGTATCTTGCCCGAACTTTCCGTCGAGGATCAGCAGGAGGCGCTGTGTATCCATTCGGTCTTGGGTGAGAACATCGATGGCCTGCTTGCAGGGCATCGGCCGTTTCGAAGCCCTCATCACAGCATTTCGACAGCGGGCCTTATTGGCGGAGGACGCCCTGTGCATCCGGGCGAGATCAGCCTTGCCCATGGCGGCGTGCTCTTTTTGGACGAGCTTGCCGAGTTTCCCACCGGTGTGCTGCAGACGCTCAGGCAGCCTATCGAGCGCGGCTATGTCAGGATCGTGCGCGTCGATGGCGCCTTTACGTTTCCCTCGCGCTTTCAGCTGCTTGCGGCGAGCAATCCCTGCCCCTGCGGCTTTTTGGGCGATCGCGAGGTTCCGTGTCGTTGCTCGGCATCGATGGTAGAGCGCTATCGGTCCAAGCTGCGCGGTCCCTTGGCCGACCGCATCGACCTGATGATCGACGTGACCCGCCCCGATCCGCAGGTGATTATCGAGGGCGCTGAGGGCATGTCGTCGGCCGAGCTGCGCGACTACGTTGTCCGCGGTAGGGCTTTTCGTGTCTGGCGCGAGTCCCGTATGGACGATGCGGATGCCGAGGCCGAGGACGATGAGTCACGGTCCATTGACGGTGTCGTGTCGACCTTTGCACTCGACGAGGCCGCCGAGAAATGCGTGCTCGGCCTGTCGAAGCGCACGCATCTCACGGGGCGCGGCATCGTGCGTCTGGTTCGCATCGCGCGCACGATTGCCGATGTCGCCGAAAGTGAGCGTGTGACGCAAGATCATGTGCTCGAGGCGGCGATGTATCAGGGACGGAGGGATCAGTGATGGACGAGAGCCGGTACGAGCTGCATCCCGGTGATGCGTTGTTTCCAGATACCGTTTTGGAGCTCTCTGATGTACCCCAGACGCTGTTCGTGCGCGGCGACCCGGAGGTGCTCTCGACGCCGGCGCTCTCTATCATCGGTGCGCGCAAGGCTTCTCCCTACGGTCTTGCCGTTGCGGAGCTTGCAGCCAAGGTTGCCGTTGAAGCGGGGGTGACGGTGGTCTCCGGCGGTGCGGTCGGTTGCGACCAGGCGTCGGGTTGGGCCGCGGTCAATGCTGGTGGTAAACATGTCATGGTGTTGGGGACAGGCGCCGATGTAGTCTACCCGCGCTCGAGCGCGGGCCTTATCGTGCGCACGCTCGATACGGGCGGCGCAGTCGTGTCCATGTC
The DNA here is from genome assembly GCA_905204415.1 of uncultured Collinsella sp. Lineage (GTDB taxonomy): Bacteria > Actinomycetota > Coriobacteriia > Coriobacteriales > Coriobacteriaceae > Collinsella. Next base: position 2,919 of record CAJKZP010000109.1, read on the forward strand.
GCCTTGGGGTATGGGGCCGCGTAAGTTTGCCTTTCCGCGGCGCAATCGCGTGATCGCAGCGCTGTCGCAGGCGCTCTTTGTGTCGGAGGCCGGCATGCCATCTGGGACGTTTTCTACTGCCGAGACCGCCATGGACTTGGGGCGCGAGCTGCTTGCCGTGCCGGGTTCGATTTTGTCTCCCGAGTCGCGCGGTACCAACTATCTTATCGCCAACGGCGCCTGCTGCATTGTCGACGAGGAGTCCATCGAGATGGCTATCTCTCGCATATACGGCACCCTGCGCTACTCGCGCCCTGATGCGCCCGGTATCGCCGACCTGGATGCCACGCAGCAGGTCGTGATGCATGCCCTCATTGCCTCGCCGCTCAAGGTCGATGATATCGCCGCGCTCGTCTCCCTCGATGCCGTCGGCGTACTCAAGCTCCTGGGTTCGCTCGAGCTTGAGGGCCTCATCGAGCGCATGATGGATGGAAGGTATGCGCCCTCCAAGTTTGCCCTTCACGCCCAGACGCCCTTCGGTCACAATGGAAAACGTGTCAATTAGAAAGGTGTTTGCAGATGCTGTTTGATCAGGTGACGGTTATCGGTGGCGGTCTGGCGGGATCGGAATGTGCGATTCAGCTGGCAGATCGCGGGTTCGCCGTAAAGCTGTGCGAGATGCGCCCGCAAGTAAGCTCTCCTGCCCACCATACCGATCACTTGGCGGAGCTCGTCTGCTCCAATTCGTTTAAGTCGACCCGCCCCGATTCCGCCGCCGGTCTGCTGAAGGCCGAGCTCGAGCGCATGGGCTCGGTGCTGCTCGACTGCGCTCATCGCGCCGCCGTTCCCGCTGGCGGCGCCCTGGCGGTCGACCGTGTTACATTCTCCGAGCTCGTCGAGGCCGAGGTTGCCGCCCGCCCCAATATCGAGGTCGTCCACGGTGAGGTCACCCAGATTCCCGAGGGACATGTGGTTATCGCCGCGGGCCCCTTGTGCTCGCCGGCATTGAGCGAGGAGGTCATGAAGCTTGTCGGTGGTGACGCCCTGGCGTTCTTTGACGCGGCCGCCCCGATTGTCGATGCCTCGACGCTCGATATGGACGTGCTGTTCTCGCAGTCGCGCTACGAGGAGCAGGGGAGTGGCGACTATCTCAATGCCCCGCTCAACAAGGAAGAGTACGAGGCCTTTATCGAGGCGCTCACCGCGGCCGATCGCGTGGTGCTCAAGGATTTTGAGGGCGGGGACCTGTTTCAGGCCTGCCAGCCTGCCGAGGAGGTTGCGCGCACGGGCAAGGATGCCATCCGTTTTGGTGCCATGAAGCCCGTCGGGCTCACCGACCCGCGCACCGGTCGCCGTCCCTGGGCGGCGATCCAGCTGCGCGCCGAGAACAAGGAGAAGACGGCCTATAACCTGGTTGGCTTCCAGACCAACCTGACCTTCGGCGAACAGAAGCGCGTCTTTCGTATGGTTCCCGGACTGGAGAACGCCGAGTTCTTCCGCTACGGCGTCATGCACCGCAACACCTTTGTCGATGCGCCGCACGTGCTCGATGGCACCTTTGCCGTGCCCGGCACGAGCGTGCGCCTTGCCGGCCAGATTACCGGCACCGAGGGGTACATGGAAGCCGTGGCGACGGGTCTGCTCGCCGCGCTCAACACCTATGCCGAGGCTGTCGAGGCTGCTCCCGTCGAGCTGCCGCGCGTGGGCGCCCTGGGCGCGCTCGTGGGGTATGCGACCGACCCGGCTACGGTGGGCTACCAGCCCATGCACGTCAACTTTGGCCTCGTGCCGCCGCTCGAGGACGGTAAGCGTCGCAGCAAGCGCGATCGTTACCAGGCCTACGCGGACCGGGCCCTTAAGGCCCTGGATGCCTATCTGGAAACGCGCTCCGATCTGTTTGGAGGCGAGAGGTCATAACTTTTGACCTGTACGATGCCGTCGACTCGTTTATCACCTATATCGCACGTGTCGAAGGGCTCGCTCCCAATACAGTAACAGCCTACGCTTCGCGGCTCGAGCGCTTCGCCGCGTGGTGCGAACGTGAGGACGTCGACGCTCGCGCCGCCGACGTACGGACCGTTCGTTCCTATTTGGCCGAGCTGTCGGGTGGTCAAGTGGCGGCTCGGACCCTTGCGGCACACCTGTCTGCCATTCGCTCGCTCTATCGGTGGATGGCTGCCGAGGGAATCGTTGAGGGCGATGCGGTCTCGGCGATATCCTCTCCCAAACTGCCGCGCGATCTTCCCGGTGTGCTGACGACCCGGCAAGTCGAGTCATTGCTCAAGACCCCCGATACCTCGGCGCCTGCGGGGCTGCGCGATGCGGCGATGCTCGAGCTGCTTTATGCCTCCGGCGCGCGAATCTCGGAGCTCGCGGCGCTCAACGTGGAGTCCATTGCTTGGTCCGAGCGAACGCTGCGACTTTGGGGCAAGGGGAGCAAAGAGCGTATCGTACCCCTGTATCGGCGCGCTCTCGAGGCGACTCGTCACTATATTGAGGAGGGGAGGCCACAGCTCCTTGCACAGGCAAAGCGCGGCGACGGTGCGAACGGCGTGCATCCGCTGTTTATCTCGGCGCGCGGAAACCGTATGAGTGCCGCCATGCTCAGGAGGCGGTTCCATATGCTTGCGGCACTTGCCGGCATTCCTGCCGACATCGCCCCGCATGCGATGCGCCATACCTTTGCGACCGACCTGCTCGAGGGCGGCGCGGATCTGCGCTCGGTTCAGGAGCTGCTGGGGCATGCGAGTTTGTCCACGACGCAGATCTATACGCATCTCACTCCCGAACGCCTCAAGCGTGCCGTGAGTCAGGCACATCCCCGCGGCGAGTAGGAGAAGGGCCTCCCGCGCCGCGCCAAGGTGTGTGGTTTTGATTGCGGGTTGGCAGGAAGAGGCAATCCTGCTATCATTCATCGGGTTGCTTCACGGCAACAGGTTTTTATCACGCACGCGCGGCTACTCCATACCGTGGTGCCCGGGCTTTGGTAGCACATGTCCGGGTTGGTTTTGGAGGATGACCCCGCGCGGAGGCAAACCACAGGAGGTTTAACATGGCTACCAAGATTAATATCCGCACCCTGCTCGAGGCCGGCTGCCACTTCGGTCACCAGACCCGTCGCTGGAACCCCAAGATGAAGCCGTTCATCTTCGGTGAGCGCAACGGCATCTACATCCTCGACCTCAAGCAGACCATCCTTGACGCCGACCAGGCCTACACCTTCGTCAAGAACGTCGCCAAGGGCGGCAACGTGCTGTTCGTCGGCACCAAGAAGCAGGCTCAGGAGGCCGTCAAGAACGCCGCTGAGCGCGCCAACATGCCCTACATCAACCAGCGCTGGCTCGGCGGTATGCTGACCAACTTC
>CAJKZP010000110.1:0-6219 GCA_905204415.1 uncultured Collinsella sp.
GGCGGCATCGGCCGAGCCCGCGGCCACGGCCGACGCCCCGGTCCAGGACGCTCCGTCCACCGAGGCTCCTGCATCTGCCGATGCCGAGCCCGCCGATGTCCGCCCCGGCCGCAGCCGTCGCACCGCGGCAAAGCGCCCGACGAAGGCGAAGGCCAAGGCCGAGGCCAAGCCCGTCGACGACAAGTCCCCCGAGGCAACCGCCGATGCCGCTTCCGGGGCCGAGAACGCCGATCAGCTGGCAACTGATAAGCCCAAGCGTACGCGCAAGAAGTCCGCAAAGGCCAAGGTTGCCGAGCAGCAGGGCGACGCCGATCCCAGCACCCATGCCAACGCCGACGCCAAGGCAGAGGGCGAGGCCCCATCCGGCACCGATGCGCCCGCAGCCGCGGCTGACGGGGGCGTTGAGACCGAAGAGGGCGCCCGCCCCAACCGCCGTCAGCATAAGCGCAACGACGAGCGCAACGACCGCAAGGACGATCGCAACAACGACCGCCGCAGTCGTCAGCGCGACCGCAAGCAGCGCAACAAGGAGCGCAACGCCGCCCCCACCGAGCCCACGCTTTCGCGCGAGGAACTTGCGGCCATGAAGGTCGCCGAGCTGCGCGAGAAGGCAAAAGAGTTCGAGATCGAGACGACCGGCAAGAAGAAGGCCGAGCTCGTCGAGGAGATCTACACCACCGCCGCGAAGGCCGAGGGCTTCCGCGATATTAAGGGCATCCTGCAGATTCGCCCGGACAGCTCCGGTATCATCCATGCCCACGGTTACATGAAGTCCAACGAGGACGCCTTCGTCCCCGCTTACCTTATCCGCTCCGCACGCCTGCGCACGGGCGATGTCATCGAGGGCTCGCTGCGCCCCTCGCGCGGCGGCGACAAGCGCGCCGGCCTCGCCAAGATCACGACCGTAAACGGCATGGATCCCGAGCAGATCCGCAACCGCCCCAAGTTCGGCGACCTTACCCCGGTCTATCCCAACGAGCCGCTGCGCATGGAGCACGGCAAGGATTCCATCACCGGTCGCGCCATCGATATCGTGTCGCCGATCGGCAAGGGCCAGCGTGGCCTGATCGTGTCGCCGCCCAAGGCCGGCAAGACAACGATCCTTAAGAAGATCTGCCAGTCCATCTCGATCAACAACCCCGAGGTGCACCTCATCTGCCTGCTCGTCGACGAGCGCCCCGAAGAGGTCACCGATATGCAGCGCTCCATCAAGGGCGAGGTCGTGGCCTCGACCTTCGATATGCCTGCCGACAACCACACCCGCGTGGCCGAGCTTGTTATCGAGCGCGCCAAACGCATTGTGGAGCTGGGTGGCGATGTCGTGGTGGTGCTCGACTCCATCACACGTCTTGCCCGCGCCTACAACCTGGCGGCACCCGCCTCGGGTCGTATCCTTTCGGGCGGCGTTGATTCGGCGGCCCTCTACCCGCCCAAGCGTTTCCTGGGTGCAGCCCGCAATATCGAAAACGGCGGATCGCTCACTATCCTCGCCTCCGCCCTCATCGACACCGGCTCCAAGATGGACGAGGTCATCTTTGAGGAGTTCAAGGGCACCGGCAACATGGAGCTCAAGCTCGATCGCGATCTTGCCGACCGCCGCATCTTCCCGGCCATCGATCCCGTTGCCTCCGGTACGCGCAACGAGGACCTGCTGGTCGACGAGCAGATGCGCCCGTTTGTCTTTGGCCTGCGTCGCATTCTCGCCGGCATGAACAACACCGAGCGCGCGGCGGCGTCGTTCATTAAGGGCCTTAAGGGAACCAACACCAACCAAGAGTTCCTGGTGCGTTCGGCCAAAAAGCATAGCGACTACGAGCAGACGTTTTAGGCCATAAACTGCACGCTTTATCGCCATGAGAACGTGCAATCGGGCCGGGGTTTATGCCCCGGCCCTTTCTTTATGGCGCCACTCGGCAACATTTTTTGACCTTATGACCGACAAGCAGCAGTTTTCGAGCCACAATCCGGCCTCATCGCTTGCAATCGGAGGGTCGGTTTCGCATAATAACTTTTAAGCTTCGCGACGGAAAACGCAGATGAAACGAACCATATACCGTTGCTTTGGGACGCATGTCCCGCTTCATCTTCTCTCGCGCAGCCAACTAAATGATGCGATTTGGGTGCTGGAAGATGGGGAGAGCTCATGGCTTCTTCTGATGCAACACAACGAGCAGTCCTTGCCGGACTTTCCTGCGGGATCGGCCTTGCCGCCCCCGTGGTGATGTATGCTGCGACTCTGCCGTTCTCGTCGGTTAATGAGACGGTTGTCGCGGGCGCTGTTCCCTTTGCCGTTGGTGCGGTGGCGGGCGTGGGCATCTACGCAGCCTCGCTGGGCATCTCCGAGTATCGCGCCGAGCACGATGGCCGCCTGTTTGAGCCCGATGCCGTGGGCGGCGCCGCTCAGTTTGGTCGGACCCACAACGAGTTCAAGACCGCTTCGATTCCCGCGCAGCAGCAGGGGGCGATGCCTCAGCCTGCGGCACCGGCCGATCAAGCCAATGCCGCACAGCCTTCTTCCGCATTTCTTTCCGGCCTGACCGGTGCGTTCCAGCGCCGCCACGCCGACGATGGCGTTCCCACCATCTCGCGCGCGGCTAACGCCATGGATGAGGCCGACGCCTGGTCTATGATCGACAGTATGCTCGATGACGATTCCCCGGTCAGCTGCGATCCCGCGCGTTCGCGCGATGTCTACCAGGTCGCAATCGACGAGCTCACCAACGGTGGAAAGACCGGTTCTTACAATCGCGATGACATCGCCGCTGCCGCACGCGCCGTCTCGGGCTCTCAAGCCGCCCCTGCGGGTAGCACCGCTGCCTTCGTGGCGCTTGTGGCCAACGCCGCCAACAATGCCGCCTATAACGGCGCGTCGTCAGCTGCATACACCTCTGCCGCGGCTGCCGCTTCGGCCGGCCAGCAGAGCGCGGCTCAGCCGGCTCCTGCTGCCGATCCCTTTGCCGATGAGCCCCTGGCTGTCGACGAGGGGACCGTCGCCGCTCGCCGTGCTGCCGAAAGCTCGCTTTGGGGGGCTTCGGCCCAAATGCAGGCCGCGGAGGCAGCGCCGTACAACGCCAAGCTCGCCAGCATGCCCATCATTTCCGACACCAAGGGTGTGGATCTTGCCGATCTGGACGAGCCCGCCGCCATCACTGCTTCTATCGATGTCCAGGATCGCGTGGATACCGGCAGTCTCCCCGATGCCTCTCTTGAGGAAGATATCCCCATGGCCGATTATTCGGGCCACGAGGACATGTGGGTCGCCGCCATAGCGATCATGGACGAGGTCGCCGAGCCCGCCCCCGTGGCGGTGCCCACGCCTGCAGCCTCACCTATCTCGGTTGCCCCCGTCTATGTCGGCCGCCACAGTTCCGTGCTTCCCGAGGATACCGCGCGTATCTCGCGCGAGGGTATCGAGCGCGCCGAGGCTATCGCTGCCGGCGTTATGGAAAACCGCCGCCATGAGCGCGTCAATCAGATTCTCGAGGAAGAGATCAACCGTCTGCAGTCTGCGGCCGTCAAGCGCACGGGCCGTGCCTATCTGAGCGTTATCGAGGGCGGTACCGCCAGCTTTACGCCGCTGCGCGCGGAGGCATAATCGCCGCATGGTTAAGCTCGATCGAAAATGGGCGCTTGCCGCCTGCGCCATGGTGCTCGTCATTTGGGGCAATTCGCTGGTTCCCGGTACGGGGTCTGGTTCGTTGAGCCTGTCGATCATGGAATCCATTCGCGGCTTTTTGCAGGCCCTGGGGCTTCCATACGAATGGGTGACCAACTTCGTCGTGCGCAAGTGCGCTCATTTTACCGAGTACATGGTGCTTGGCATCTTGGCGACGCACGCCTTTGACCTCGAAGGCCGGCGCACGTTTGATGCGTTGCTGCCCACGGCGGTGTTCTTGCTGCTTGTTCCCTCTATCGACGAGACGATCCAGCTTTTTGTGCCCGGTCGCGCCGGCATGATTACCGATGTGATGATCGACTGCTGCGGGGCGACGACAGGTGTCGTGCTCCGATATCTCTTACGGTCGCTGATATGTACCAAAAAGGCCGCCTAGGACGTTTTGCTTGGTCCTAGGCGGCCTTGTGCGTTTGAGGGCTCCTGCGGGGCGTGACGGCTTTGTCCAGGCGTTTTGCGAGCTTGGCTACGTCGCGTCCCGTTGATGTGTCCTTTACTGGAGCGCCTGGGCGCCCAGGGCGAGACAACCCATGATGCCCTGCTTGCCCTCGAGGCTGTTATTGACAATGTAGGAATCGATGTCGTTGACCTCGGGCGTGACGATATAGCCGTTGAGCATCTCAGCGCACTTTTTGCGGGCGAGCGGCACGATAGGGGTGTGGTCGGCCACGCCGCCGCCGATGATGATCTTTTGCGGCGCGTAGCACAGCGTGTAGGTCATGAGCGCCTGTGCCAGGTAGCCTGCGAGCAGGTCCATGGCCTCCGGGTCATCGGCCATGTCTCCGGCGCTCTTGCCATCCCAGCGCTTTTTAACACCGGGGCCGGCGATGAGGCCCTCGAGGCAGTTGTCGTGGAAGGGGCAGGCGCTATGCTCGCCGATGGTGTCGCGCGGGTCACGCGTGACCAGGATGTGGCCGGCCTCGGGATGCATCATGCCGTGCACGAGCTGGCCGCCCGAGAGTACGCCGGCGCCCACACCGGTGCCGATGGTCAGATACACCACGTCGGTGAGGCCCTGGGCACAACCAAAGGTGACCTCGCCCAGGCAGGCGACGTTGACGTCGGTGTCGTAGCCGCAGGGAATATTGAGCTCGTTTTGGATGGTGCCCAGCAGGTCAAAGTAGCGCCATGCCGTTTTGGGTGTCTCCAGGATCTTGCCGTATTGGGGCGAGGCAGGGTTGACTGCGGTGGGGCCAAAGGCGCCGATGCCCAGCGCGGCGATGCCCTTGTCGGCAAACCATGCATTGACGGCCTCAACGGTCTCCTGCGGGGTCGTGGTCGCGATCTGCTCACGTTCCAGGACCGTACCGTCTGCATAGCCCGTGGCGCAGACCATCTTGGTGCCGCCGGCCTCGAGCGCTCCGATAAGCTGCTGCTCTGCCATTGTATTCCTCTCTCTGGGACGAGTTGCTCCGTGACCAAAGTATAGTGCCCTAAACCATTCAAGAAAGCGTTATAAAAAGAAGCCTCGCAACGCGGCGGGCGGTGCGAGGCTTCTTTGGTTGCTTTAGTTGCTGGGCCGTCCTTACCCGCGCGGCTTGATTTTATCACGTAGTGACTTGAGGTTCTCCAGCGCCGCGTTAAGCGTCTCGTCTCGCTTGGCAAAGTGGAAACGAATCAGATGGTTGACGGGCTCGCGGAAGAAGCTCGAGCCGGGCACGGCGCCCACGCCCACCTTAGACGCGAGATCCTCGCAGAATTCGAGGTCGCTGTCATAGCCAAACTCCGAGATGTCCATCATGACGTAGTAAGCGCCCTGCGGTACGTTGTGCTCAAGACCGATGCTATCGAGCCCCTGGCAGAACAGGTCGCGCTTGGCGGTGTAGAGGTCGAGGACCTCCTGGTAATAACTGTCGTCGAAGTTGAGGGCGGTGACGACAGCTTCCTGCAGGGGAGCGGCGGCACCCACGGTGAGGAAGTCGTGGACCTTCTTGATGCGCTCGGTGATCTGGGCCGGGGCAATGGTGTAGCCCAGACGCCAGCCGGTGATGGAGTACGTCTTAGACAGCGAACTGCAGCTGATGGTGCGCTCGAACATGCCGGGCAGCGTGGCCATATAGACGTGCTCGTGGGGCGCGTAGACGATGTGCTCGTATACCTCGTCGGTGATGCAATAGGCGTCGTACTTTTTGCAGAGGTTGGCGATAAAGGTGAGCTCCTCGCGCGTGAAGACCTTGCCGCAGGGGTTGGAAGGGTTGCACAGGACGATGGCCTTGGGGTCGTTGTCGCGGAAGGCAGCCTCGAGCGCCTCGCGGTCAAAGTCGAATGTGGGCGGGTTGAGCGGTACGTAGATGGGCTCGGCACCCGAAAGGATCGTGTCGGCGCCGTAGTTCTCGTAGAATGGCGAGAAGATGACGACCTTGTCGCCGGGGTTCGTGACCGTCATCATGGCGGCCATCATGGCCTCGGTGGAGCCGCAGGTGACTACGATATTCTCGTTGGGATTCACCGGCATGCCCATAAAGTGCTCCTGTTTGGCGGCGAGCGCCTCGCGCATGGCCTGGGAGCCCCAGGTGATGGAGTACTGGTGATAGAGCGGCTTGGGG
>CAJKZP010000111.1:0-6001 GCA_905204415.1 uncultured Collinsella sp.
GCTGAATACGCCCATATCGTCCCCGGACTGCTCCGTGCCGTCCGCAGCTTCTGCGTCGTCCGTCTCTCCGGCGGCGTCCTGCGTGCCGGCCTCGAACTTCTCGGGGACGGGCGCCCAGACGGCGTCCTGCTCGGTGACAGAGTCGATCATTTCGCCGCCGGTGAGCATGGGCGGCATGGCGTTGAGCAGGTCCATCTTGCCCCACAGCACGCCGATGCCCATGGGGCCCATGGCCTTGTGTGCGCTAAAGGCAAAGAAGTCGGCTCCCAGGTCGGCCACATCGACCGGCATGTGCGGCAGCGACTGCGCGCCGTCGACGACCAGATAGCCGCCGTACTTGTGGACGAGCTTGCCGAGGTTCTTGACCGGGTTCTCGACGCCCAGCACGTTAGAAACCTGACCCACGGCCAGAATCTTGGTCTTGGGACCAACCTTGGCAAGAACCTCCTCGGTGGTGAGCTGGCCGGTCTTAGTGGGGTAGAGGTAGACGAGCTTGGCGCCGGTTTCGCGGCAGACCTGCTGCCACGGGATTAGGTTGGAGTGGTGCTCCATGATGGTGATGACGACCTCGTCACCGGGCTCGAGCACCGTGGGTGCAAAGCTCTTGGCGACCAGGTTGAGCGACTCGCTCGTGTTGCGGGTGAAGACGACCTCGTTGGCCTGGGCGGCGCCGATGAGGTCGGCGATCTGTTGGCGGACCTTCGCGATGGCGTCGGTGGCCTCGACGGACAGCGAGTACAGGCCGCGCAGGGGGTTGGCGTTCATGCGCTGGTAGAAGTCACGCTCGGCGTCGAGCACGCAGGCGGGGCGCTGCGCGGTGGCGGCGCTATCGAGGAAGGCGATCTCGGGGTGCTGCTGGAACAGCGGGAACTGCGCCTTGTAGGGATTGGTCTCGATGTCGACGATAGGCCAGCCGCGCGAGGCCTCGTCGCTGGCGTCGAGTTCCATGGGCTCGGGGGCAGTACAGGTATCGCATTTAACGTGCTCGGTGTCGATCATGCGAGCTCCTCCTCGAAATTGTCGATCAGGTTGTTGCCCAAGCGGACGACGGCGGCGCGGGTGCGCTCGTCGGTGGCGGAAAGCGCGGCGTCCTCCAGCTTGGCGCGGATGAACAGGTCCTCGGCGGCATTTTGGTCAAGGCCGCGGCAGGCGAGATAGAACAGTTGCTCGTCGCGGACGTGGCCGATGGTGGCGCCGTGGTTGCCGGCGACGTCGTCCTCGTCGCAGAGGATGACGGGGACGGTCTTGTTGTCGACGCCCTTGTTGGCGAGCAGTACGGTCTCGCGCTCGGTGCCGACGGCGCCCTTGCAGCCGTGCACGAGGTCGATGGTGCCGCGGTAGACCTTCTTGGACGTGCCGGTCAGCACGCCATTGGCGTCGATCTCGCACTCGGTCTTACGACCGCGGTGGCGCAGCTCGTAGTTAAAGTCGCGCACCTGTTCGCGGGCGCCCAGGTAGTCAGTATCGATGGTGACCTTGGCGGTGTCGCCCAGCAGGTCGCCGGCAAGGCCGGTGGCGCTGGCACCGGCACCCAGGACGCTGTGCTGCACGTTGACGCGCGCGCCCTCGTCCAGGAACAGGCCGGTGTCGTCGAGCGCGATCCAGCTATCGTCGAGCGTCTGCGTGCAGGTCACGTTGACGGTGGCGTACTCGTGGGCACACACGCGTAGCACGGAGCCCACGACGCCTTGGCCGGCAACGGGGGAGTCCAGGGCTATGCGCAGGTCGAGCGTTGCCTGCGGACGGGCGACGACATCGATGGCGGCGATGGCCGCGGCAGTGTCGACGCCACTCACGCGCACGGTAACCGTGGCGTGCTGGTATGCGGGCACATCGATGACGATGCGCTTGGTGGCGTGGTCGGCCAAGTAGGTGTAGGCAGCCTCGCCCATGCCGGTCTCGAAGGCTTCAGCAGGGGAGAGCTCCTCCTCGAGCTTGATGGCACCGGCCTGGTAGATGGAGGTGGCGGGCACGTCAAGCTCGGTCTCGGGCGTGATGCGGGCGCGGTCGGCGGCATCGCCAGGGGCGGAGGCGCGGCGCTCGGGGAAGCGCTCGGCCATGGCGTCCATGGCGGCGTCGAACGCGTCTGCCACGCCAGCAAACTGCTCTTCCAAGCCCTCGACCTCAACGGCCTCGGCGGGAGCGGCGGCAAGCTCGTCAGAGAGCTCGAGCTTGGTCTGGTTCATCTTGAGCCAACCCCAAGTGGCAGCCGGCATCGAATTGACCTGCTCAAGGGTGGTAGCAGCGGTGTTCGTGGTCTGTTTCATTATCCGATCGCTCCTTCCATCTCGAGCTTGATCAGGTTGTTCATCTCGACGGCGTACTCCAGCGGCAGCTCCTTGGAGACCGGGTTGGCAAAGCCGTTGACGATCATGGTACGGGCTTCTTCCTCCGAGATACCGCGGCTCATCAGGTAGAACACCTTATCGTCGCCGATACGGCCGATGGTGGCCTCGTGGCCGATGTCGACATTCTTGGCGCGGATGTCCATGGCGGGGATGGTGTCGGAGCGGCTCTGGTCGTCGAGCATGAGCGACTGGCAGCTCACGGTTGCCTTGGAACCCTCGGCCTTGGGAGTGGCAACGATAGAGCTGCGGAACGTCTGGATGCCGCCGCTCTTGGAGATGCCCTTGGTCTCGACGGTTGCCGAGGTCTCGGGCGCGTTGAGCACAACCTTGCAGCCGGTATCGAGGTTCTGACCGGCGCCGGCAAAGGTGATGCCGGTAAAGCTCGAGCGGGCGCGACGGCCGTTGAGCACGCTCATGGGGTAGAGGTAGCCCACGTGGCTGCCGAAGGAGCCGCTGATCCACTCGATGTCGCCGTCCTCGTCCACGCGCGCACGCTTGGTGTTGAGGTTGTACATGTTCTTGGACCAGTTCTCGATGGTCGAGTAGCGCAGGTGTGCGCGTTTGCCCACAAAGAGCTCCACAGCGCCGGCGTGGAGGTTTGCCACGTTGTACTTGGGCGCGGAGCAACCCTCAATGAAGTGCAGGTCGGCATCGTCCTCGACGATGATGAGCGTGTGCTCAAACTGGCCGGCGCCCTTGGCGTTAAGGCGGAAGTAGCTCTGCAGCGGAAAATCGAGCTTGGTGCCCTTGGGCACGTAGACAAACGAGCCGCCCGACCACACGGCGCCGTGCAGGGCCGCAAACTTGTGGTCGGTGGGCGGGATGAGCGTCATAAACTTCTCGTGGATGAGCGGCTCCCACTGCGGGTCGTGCAGGGCCTCCTCGATGCCGGAGTAGACGATGCCCATCTTGGACGCCGTGTCCTGCATGTTGTGGTAGACGAGCTCGGAGTCGTACTGCGCGCCGACGCCCGCCAGGTAGCTGCGCTCGGCGTCGGGGATGCCCAGGCGCTCAAAGGTGTTCTTGATGTCGTCGGGCACCGACTCCCAGTCGTGCTTTTGGTCGGTGTTGGGCTTGACGTAGGTGACGATGTTATCCATGTCCAGGCCCTCGATGGAGGGGCCCCACGTCGGATCCGGGAAGCGGTTGAAGATTTCGAGGGACTTTAAGCGCAGGTCGAGCATCCACTGCGGCTCGTCCTTTTTGGCGCTGATCTCGCGCACGATGTCGGGCGTGATGCCGGCGTCGAGGCGCTCGAATCCCTCCTCGCCATAGGTGAAGTCGTAGAGGCTGCGGTCGATGTCCGCGACCTCGGTGCGGTTCTTGGTCATTGCGTCGCCCCTTTACGCCTGCTGCTCGGCAGCGGCAGACTCGGCCTGGGCGCGCTGCTCGGCGGCCTCGCGCTCGAAGGTCTCAAAGCCGTTCTTGTCGATCCAGGGGATGAGCGAGGCGTCGTCCTCGCGCACGATGTGGCCCTTGACCATAACGTGGACGCGGTCGACATCCAGGTGCTCCAGGATGCGCGTGTTGTGTGTGATGATGAGCATGGAGCCGTCGCAGCTCTTGCGGTAGGCGTCCATGCCGTGGCTGACGGTGGACAGGGCGTCGACGTCCAGGCCGGAGTCGGTTTCGTCCAAGATGGCGAGCTTGGGCTGCAGCAGCAGGAGCTGGAGCATCTCGACCTTCTTCTTCTCGCCGCCCGAGAAGCCCACGCCCAGCTCGCGGTTGAGGTAGGCGGTGTCCATGTTGAGCTCGGCCGCGAGCTCCTTAACGCGACGGCGGAACTCCTTGCCCTTCATCTCCAAGCCGGGGCGGCCGGCGATGCTGGCGCGCAAAAAGCTCGACAGCGGCACGCCGGGGATCTCGACCGGGGCCTGGAAGCTCAGGAACAGGCCGGCGCGCGAACGCTTGTCGGTGGTGAGCTCGGTGATGTCCTGGCCGTCAAAGACGATGCGGCCGTCGTTGACGGTATAGACGGGGTCGCCCATGACCAGGTGGCCGAGGGTGGACTTGCCGGCGCCATTGGGTCCCATCAGCACGTGGGTCTCGCCGGCGGCGACGTTGAGGTTGACGTTGTGGAGGATGGTCTTCTCGTCCACGGAGGCGGTCAGACCTTCGATGGAAAGCAGCGGATTTGCGCTCATGCTGTCCCTCTCTGTATATGGTGTACTCATAGGTGTACTAAACCCTAGGAATCTTCTCGGAATAAAGTTACTATGGGTTCGGCGTTAGTCAAGGGAAAACCCGACTAATCCACTCGACTTTTCAAATTCTGGGACAAAATAACCTGTTGTGTTTGTCCCACTTACTTAAGATTTGGGACAAACAAACCTGGTTATGTTGTCCCAGATGCGATGGGAGGGTAGGTATGCTCATTTCTTCCAAGGGCCGCTATGCCCTCCGGCTGATGATCTATATCGCGGCGCTCGGTGACGCCGAGGGCAAGATTGCTCTGCGCGAGGTTGCCGACCGCGAGCATATCTCGCAAAAGTATCTGGAGCAGCTGGTTCGTCCGCTTATGAAGGCGGGCCTGCTTAAGAGCGTGCGCGGCAAGGGCGGCGGCTACATGATGGCCAAGGACCCGGCCGAGGTACGTGCTGGCGACATCCTGCGCGCTGTCGAGGGCAGCACGGCGCCCGTGGCGTGCGACGGCATCGACAACAGCTGCACCCGCAGCGATCTTTGCTCGACCGTCAAGTTTTGGCGTGGTCTGGATGACGTGATCGAAAAGTACGTCGACGGCGTGACGTTGGCCGACCTGGCCGCCGTCCCCGAGATCAACTTCGACATTAAGCTGTAGGTTGACCGCAATTCCTTAAGAATTCGCGGAGGGTTGTTGCCGTTTACCGAGGGGTTGTTGTGTAACAACGGGCGAGCTGCAATACTTATTTTTATCTTTGCAAACTGAACTTTAACTACACCAATGCAGGGAGGATCTTATGCAGCCCAAGCATTCTGCTATTGTCGCGGGCCTGACGCTGGCGCTTTCGTTTGGCGCCGTTTCCGCGCCGGCACCCGCTGCTGCCGAGGAGCCCACGCCGGGCGTTGCCTCGGATGCCACCGATATCGATAAGGGTCTCTACACCCAGCAGTCCTTCTCGGGCGTGCTGAGGTCGGTTCAGGGTGTTTCGTTTGTCAACGTGACCGCCGAGATGAAGTACTTCACCAAATATGAGAGCCACGGCAACTATAACCAGGGCTTTTCGTATGGCGACGGCTACAACGCGCTTGGTTATTACCAGTTCGACCGTCGTTGGTCGCTCATTCCGTTTATGAAGCAGGTCTACAACTACGATTCTGCTAAGTACAGCATGCTTAAGGCCGCAATCGATCGCGGCAGCGAGATTTCCAACGCGAACAACCCCATGTATGCGAACGGCCAGCTCACCGAGCTTGGCCGTATTGCGCAGGAGGCCTTCCAGGGCGCTTACAACACCGATCCTACTGAGTTCTCAGCACTTCAAGATGCCTATGCGTACAACTCGTACTATGCGGTGACCGAGGCGTGGCTCAAGAGCGGCCTGGGTATTGATATTTCAGGCCGCGCCGATTGCGTCAAGGGCATGGTGTGGAGCATTACCAACATGTGCGGCACCGGTGGCTGCAGGGACTTTTTCCGAGGCTTCGGTAGTTTGTGTGACAAGGGGCTAGCC
>CAJKZP010000112.1:0-5938 GCA_905204415.1 uncultured Collinsella sp.
CTGAGCTGGGCCTATGCCGGAATCTCTCCCACAGAAACCACCGAAGAGCCAAAAATTTGCGCGTCATTTTACGCGTCAACGTGACGCGATATGACACGCAAATGCGCTCGGGCCAAGTATTCAGCTTATGGGTTAGACCAGGCGGGCGTAGTCCTGTGACTGATGAAAGACGTGGGCGATATAAATCGTTTCGTGCTCAAACTTGTAAAGACACAAGTAGTTGTTGACGTGAAACGATCGGTAATTACGTGCCGCTAGCTCTTGCATGTGAGAGAGGGGACGTAGGAGCGGCTGCTCGCGAAGCAGATCAAGCTGATATTCAAACTCAGCGACAAAATTGCCTGCTGCGCGCGGATTCTTGAGGATTTGGGCAAGGTATCCGACGATACTCTCGTACTCATATCGCGCGCTTTTGAGTATAACGACGTTATAGGTCATATTTGTCTCGTATCGCGGTCGCGAAGGAGTCGTAGTCGCTGTAGTCGCCTTGCGATATTTCGTCTTCTGCCAACATCATACGAGACAGCAGTTTTGCCTTGGCGATTTCTTCTTGCATGAGGCGATACTGGTCGCTGCTGATGCAGTGCATGGCCTCGTAGCCGTTCTTAGTTACGGTAACGTCGCGCTCAGACTCAACAAGTGCGGTGAATGTGGCAGTATCCTTCATATCTCGGACGGGCACACAAGCGGACATGGGAACCTCCTTTGCGTCGTGACATAATTGTACCACGGTGTGTCCAAGCGACCGGTACCGTCGGATCGTCTCGATCTGTAACAGTTAGACGGCTAAAAGCGAGTTAGATGTTACAGATTGAGATATTTCTGCTCGGGCGTTCTGCTTGTCTCGATTTGTAACAGTTAGGGCCGAAAATCCCTGCTAGATGTTACAGATCGAGACGAATGATCCGCTCGAGCCCACCAAAAACAAAAAAGGCCGCATACGAACCCGTGGAGGGATTCGTATGCGGCTGACAGGGGGGGTATGCGGCGGAAACTAGGCCATAAGCAGGCCGGTCTCCGAGACGTTCTTGTACCAGTACGCGCTCGCCTTGGGATAGCGCTTCTGGGTCTCAAAGTCGATGTAGAACAGGCCGTAGCGCTTGTTATAGCCGTTGGTCCAGGAGAACTGGTCCTGCAGCGACCACACAAAGTAACCGTCGACGTTCACGCCGCCGTCGATTGCCTTGAGGATCCATGCGAGATGCTGACGCATGTAGTCGATGCGGGGGGCGTCGTCGATAAAGCCGTCCTCGAAGTCGTCCTTATAGCCCATGCCGTTCTCGGTGATGTAGATCTTCTTGTAGTTGGGGTAATCATTCTTAATGCGGAGCAGCAGGTCGTAGAGGCCCTCGGGATAGATGATCCAGTCCCAATCGGTGGTGGGTACGCCTTCGCGCACGCATGACTCGCCCACGCCCTTGAGGAACCAGCGCGAGGAGCCCTTGTCGCCGGTGCCATTGTGGTTGATGTCGTTTTCGCCCTCGGCGGCACGCAGGAACTGGCACTTGTAGGTGTTGACGCCCAGGCAATCGTTGTAGGGGAGCGCGGCGGTCAGCGCGGCGATGTCCTCGTCGCGGACGTCGAGCTCGCCGCCGGCGATATGGGCCAGCTTGGTCGCAGCCTCCATGGTGTCGGCTGCATAGTGGCCGCGGAAGGTGACGTCGAGTACCCAGCGGTTGTTGATGACGTCGGCCATGCGAGCTGCCTCGCAGTCGGCGGCATTGTTGGGGTCGAGGGGATACTTGGGCTCCAGGTTCTGGACAATGCCGATCTCGCCCTCAAAGCCGCCCTCGTGGAAGGCGACGACGGCCTTGGCATGGGCCACCATCATGTTGTGCATGAGCTGGAAGGCCTTATCCAGGCGATACTTCTCGCCGTGCGGCCAGTTGCCGACGATAAAGCTGCCCTCGGCGGTCGCGGGGATCTCGTTAAAGGTAAACCAGTGCTTGACCTCGGTGAACTCGGCAAAGCAGAACTTGGCGTACTCGACAAAGGCGTCGATCGTCGTGCGCGTCAGGAAGCCCTCGCCGCCGTTCTGGTAAAAGGCCTCGGGCGTATCGAAGTGATCGAGCGTGACATAGGGGATAACGCCGGCTTTATTGCAGGTGGCAAAGAGCTCGTGATAGAAGGCAACACCCTCGGGGTTGATCTCGCCAGTACCGTTGGGGAAGATGCGGCTCCAAGCGATGGAGACGCGGATACCGTTGATGCCGAAGCGCTGGCACAGGTCGATATCGACCGGGTACTTGTTGTAGAAATCGCTTGCGGGGTCGGGGGAGAAGCGACCCTGAGCAGCCAGGAAATCGTCCCAGGGCACTTTGCCCTTGCCGTGCGTACGGGTCTCGCCCTCAACCTGGTAAGCGGCGGTGGCGCCGCCAAACACAAAGTCGTCGGGGAACTGCATGGGGTTGGTCATGAGTCATCCTTTCTGTGGGATACGAATAGGGGGAGGTGCCCGAACTGGGAATCCGGGCACCAACAGAGGGAGGTAACTAGTCGAGGTTCTCGCGGAGCCACTTGATGGCGCCAGTGGGGTCACGGGTAAGGTCGATATATTCCTTACCGCGCGGAGCGAGCAGCTTAATGCCCAGGCGATCGGTGTCGGCCTTCATGTCGTTGTAGTAGCTACGAACCTGCGGGGCAAGCACGATAACGTCGTACTGATCCATGATGGCAGTGTGCTGGCCATAGGCGCCTGCGGAGGAAGCGATGTTCTCTCCGGTCTGTGCGGCACCTTCCTTGATGGCGTTGGCAAGCATGGCAGAGGTGCCGGCGCCGGCGCACAGGACGAGGACCTTCAGGCCGTCGACATCCTTCTTGGCGGATGCGTCGGCGGCGGGCTCGGGCTGATCGGCGACAGGCTCGCTGTCGGCGGCGGCAGCGGTCGTCTCGACGGAAGCGGTAGTCTGCTCGACAGCGGGCGCAGGTGCGTTGGCGGCGATGGCAGCGACACTATCGGACTCGAGACCCAGCTCGGCGGCGCGCTCGGCCTCCTGGTCGCAGAGCAGCTTATCGTATGCCTTCAAGAACGGCAGGTAGATGATGGCGTCCAGCAAGATGATGATCGCGACAAATACTAGGGCAATAAGCTGGAAGTTCGTGGTGATGAAAATGCCGATGGGGGCGGGGGTGGCCCAAGGCACCACGAAGGAGAAGCCGTTCATGCCCACGTTGTCGATAAAGAACTTGGCAACACTTACGTTGACGCAGCCGGCGGCAACAAAGGGGACGAGCATGTAGGGGTTAAGGATCATCGGCGCACCAAAGAGCAGCGGTTCGTTGACGGCGAAGGCAACAGGAACAATCGAGGCCTTACCGACGGCTTTGAGCTGCTTGGACTTCATGAAGAGAATCAGCAGAAGCGGCACGATGAACGTGGCGCCGGTGCCGCCGAACTCACCCACGAGCGACATGTTAAAGGTGAGGGAGTGGGCGGGGTGGCCGCCTGCCAGCAGAACCTGCAGATTCTCGGCCTGGTTGGCAAGACGGATGGGGTCGATGCCCGGCTGGACGATCGAGGGGCCGTGGACGCCGATGAACCAGAAGAACGCGGTGGCTGCCTGGATAAGGATAAGGCCAGGATAGGTTTCTGCAGCGGTAAAGAGCGGGGAGAGCAGTTTGATAAGCAGCTCGGAGAACGGAACGCCCATGAGGTTGCGCACGACGACATCGATGATGCCGCAGATAATGACGGCGCCGCCAAAGGGGATGATGTCGCGGAAGTTCTGAGCGATGGCGCCCGGGACCTCCTTGGGCAGCTTAATGGTCAGATCGCGCGAGACGCAGAATTTGTAGACCCACACGGTAATGAACGCGGCGATATAGGCCGAGAACAGACCGCGCGTGCCCATGCTGGTGCAATCGAAGACCGAAAGTTCGGAGCCGTTGAACTTGGTGGTGAACTGCGTGACTGCGAGCAGCAGCATGCTGCACTGGGCGGCCACCATGGTGGAACCGTCGTTGAGCACTTTGCCGGCGGGCATACGACGGTTCATGGATGCCGTGAAGTTCTTGGCAGTGGTGCCGGCAACCATGATGCCCATGACGCCCATGGTGAAGTTGTAGAGCTTGTTGCACCAGTCGATGAGCGGCTGGGGCAGCGTGATGCCGACTACGCCGGGAAGGGTGGCAATGAGCAGAAAGATCGAAGAGGTGAGGACAATGGGCATGCACCCAAGGAATCCGTCCTTAATGGCCTGGAGGTAGATGTTCCTCGAGATCTTCTCAAAGAACGGTTGATGCTTTTCGAGCATCTTTACGATGGCGTCCATAGAGCTCCTTTGCTGCTTGATGCGCGATGCATGTGGATGGAACTGGTCGTCGATGGATGGTCAGGACTGCCCGGAAACCTTCCTGTTTAAGGAAGGCATTGCGAAATGACAACGTTGTCATTTCGTTAATGACAACGTAAGACATTTTTAGAAGAGCAACAAGGATATACGGGCGAGCGGTCGATATTGTCCGGTAAACGGTTGATTTATCGGTCAGGCAGGTGGTGTATGCTAGAACGCAAAAAGCAAGCGATGCAAAACCGACTGGAGAAGCAGTGGCAACGATGGACAAGAAAAACGTCTCGATGAACGATGTGGCGATTGCCGCGGGTGTTTCTCTCAAGACGGTTTCGCGTGTGATCAACGAGCCCGATAGCGTGCGAGAGTCGACACGCGATAAGGTTCATTCGGCCATGGAGGCGCTCGGGTTTCGAGCCAACTTTGCCGCGCGTTCGCTCAAGTTGGGCCGTTACGGGTGCATCGGCGTCGTGCTGTTCCACTTGTCGGGCGGTGCCGTGGACATGATTGACGGTATCGCCGATGCCGCCGAAGAACGCGGCTTTGCGCTCACGATGATTAAGAAGCGCGCAGGGGAGAAGATGACCCTTGCCGATGCGGCGCGCAGGATGTCGCAGCTGCCTGTCGATGGCATGATCTTCAACCTGCGTCAGATGGTCGATGACTTTGATACCTTTGAGGCGCCGAAAGACCTCAAGACGGTGATTATCACACCGATGGAACATCCTACCTGCTCCACCGTCAGTGACGACCAAGAGGGCGGCGCGCGCATGGCGTGCGAGTACTTCTTGGATCATGGTCACAAGAACGTGTATTTCGTTTCGGGTAAGAAAGAGTCGCTGTCGAGCCAGTGCCGTATGAAAGGTTGGCGTGCGGCACTCGAGGCGCGTGGCATTGAGCCGCCCGAGCCTCTGCAAGGCGATTGGAATGCGGATAGTGGCTATGCCGCGGGCCTTGTGCTTGCCGATAAACCCGATTGCACGGCGGTCCTCGCTGCTAACGACTGCATGGCAAACGGCGTGATGATGGCTCTACGCGACAAAGGGCTCAGTGTGCCCGACGACGTGTCTGTGATCGGCTTCGACGATGAGCTCTACAAGACGATTCCCAACTCGATTTTGACGTCGGTGAAGTTTCGCCACCGCGAGCTGGGCGTTCGTGCGCTTAACGAGGTCGTCGCCGGTCTGGAAGCCCCGAGCTCCAGAAGCCGTACGCTCGTCTCGGGCGTGTTGGTCGAGCGCTCCAGCGTGAAAGACCTGCGGGCGTAGACGTGCTCGGCCTGTTCATCTCAATCTGTAACAGCTAGGACCCAAAAACTCGACTAGGTGTTACAGATTTAGACAATTCGGCCCGGCTTATTCCGTTTGTCTCGATCTGTAACAGTTAGGGGTGAAATGACCAGCCAGATGTTACAGATCTAGATTGATTGGATTTGCCCATCTGTTTGTCTCGATCTGTAACATCTAAGCGGTCAAAAGCGGTCTACATGTTACAGATTGAGATTTTCGGCTTGGCCTGTGCGTTCATCTCGATCTGTAACAGCTGGGACCGAAAAACTCGGCTAGATGTTACAGATTGAGATGAACAGGAGGACGGGTGCGGTCTAAACAAAATGGGGCTCTTCGGTGGTTTCTGTGGGAGAGATTCCG
>CAJKZP010000113.1:0-5928 GCA_905204415.1 uncultured Collinsella sp.
GATCCGTTTTCCTCCGTCCCCAAGGGATCATTTGGCAGGACTGGCTAGAGGGCGCCGAGGAGGATGGCGTAGGTGGTGGATTCGCCGAGTTTGAGCTCGTCGCCGGGGTTGAGCTGGGCGGAGCGGCCAGGCTCTACTTGAATACACACACTCGTGGCCCCGTTTACCACCACGGTGCCGTTAGTGGACGCCAGGTCCTCGACGTACCAGACATTTTGGTCATCGCACCACACGTGGGCATGGCGAGCCGAAACGTCATCGCCCACATCGGTGATATCGCCCTCCCCCGTCGCCAGCGCGCCGATCTCGACGCCCTGCTCGCTCGGCTGAATCCAGCGCGGGGCGCTCACCACGTAGCCGTTTTGCACGCGCAGCAGTCCCAGCGGATGCGCAGGCGCGACCTCGTGCTCGCCCGTGACCGAAGATGTGCTCAGCGAGCGTGGCGTCGACGTGGCGCCGCCACAGGTCGCATGAGCGTAGTCGATGGCATAGGTCACCGACGAGCGGACATCTGCCGAGCAGCCCACGGCAACGAACAGCACCAGAATGGCCTCGGCGCGCTCGGCGGGCATGAGCTCAGCCGCCTGCGACAGGCGCTCGAGCGCATTGCGATAGAGATTCGTGTCCTGATGGCATTCCTCGAGTGCCCGCACCATGGGCTCGCCAGCGGGGCCGCACACCATGTTGGTCACGGCCGCGGCGTCCATGGGATTGCGACGGCGCAGGGCCAGCTGCGACATAATGCGCGCGGCCGAGGTGCCGTAATCGGCAAAAAAACGCTCCTGCAGCGTGCCGACCGGCGCGCGCACGATAAAGCGCGAAACCCAAGAGCGATCGGCGGCACGGCTCTGCGGACTACGGCCGTCGGCGAGCGGGCGGCTCGAGAGCACCAGGCCGCACAGTTCGATATGGCTCAGGTGCGCTGTGCGCTTAAAGATGTCAAACATTGCCCCACACGGGGTGAGCTCAGCTTGAGAAGCCATGGCTTAGCCCTCCTTGGTCGCAGAGATAGTGTCGGATACTTCGGCCGGCCCGCCAAAGGCGCGAGCAGCCGCGGCTCCGCCGGCAAGTGGCGTCGCCGTCTGGGTTTTTGCGCGCCGCGGCGCCGCGACGGGAAGCTCAAAGGCAAACCCCATCGCCAGCAAAAACCACGTGAGCGCATAGGTTGCAATTAAGGCGGCAACGAAGCCACTCGCTACGGCGCGCTGGGAAAATACGATGCATGCAACCGCGATCAGCACCGGAACCTCGCAGGCAGAAAGCGCCAGCACGCCATGCAGGAACCCCGTGCGACGATCGTGCGCCATGGCACCGACGGCAATACCCGCCATGCCCGGCAGTGCCAGCGCGAGCGCGGCGACGATACCCGGCAGCGTGCCGGACCACGAAATGTGCCCCACGGCAACCGTCATACGAGCACCCGACGCCAGCAGCGCCGCCGAAACCACCACAACGGCCCACACGAGGCCACAAACAGCCGCAGCGCCGATCATCGCAGCGCGACGGGCCACGCGACCGGACGCATCCATAGGACAGGGCGTGAGCGGCTCGCCGCGAAGCGAGCGGCCGACGCTTTGCGCGTAGTGGTCGCAAAACGTCGTAAGCGCCGCCTCCACCGCGGCGGGCTCGGGACGATCGCCCTGATTACACGACAGGCAGGCCATGACCACGTCGAACAACTGGGCATCGACAAATGCCAGCGCGTCGCGCAGCTCCTCGGAGTCCGGCTCGAGCCCCATCTGCTGTGCCTGCTCGGCGGCGGCGAGCGCCACATCGGGCTCACGCCGGAGCAGTTGGGTTAGGTCGCAACCGGGCGCATGGGCGCCAGCGGGATAGTCGGGGCGCGTATCCATCTTGAGACGATAGGGGCTGGCAATATCGCGCGTCTTTTTGCGCGAACCCGAGGTGCCCGATGCGCTCGGCGCCACCTCGTACGGTGCGACGCCGGCGATGAGCTCATAGACCGTGCTCGCCGCGGCATACACGTCGATTGCCGGCGACATGCGCAGAACGCGCAGGTCGGCAATATCGTCGGTGAGCATCTCGGGCGGAGCGTAGGCAACCGTCGCGCGGCGCAACGTGGCGTAGCGCTCTGTAAAGGACTCCGTGCCGCCGGTTCCCGCCACCGCAGAGGCAGGCTCGAGCGCCAGCGACGAGCCAAAGTCGATCAAGCACAGGTCGAAGGTGCCTTCGGCAAGCTGTCGGTCGAGCGGCAGGCGCGCCGTGCGCACCATAATATTAGCGGGCGAGATATCGCGATGGACAAAGCCCTCCCCCACCAAGCTCATGCGACAGAGTAGATCGAACAGGTCGCGACCCAGACGCGCCGCCACGAGCGGCGACAGGCGCCCGGCATCGTCCACGGCAAGGCGCGGGCGCAGGCGGGCAAGCGTCTCGCCCTCGACCCACTCCATGACAATCGCGGGCACGCCGTCGACCTCGCCCCACCCGTATAAGCGCGGAAAGCCCTTAAGACCAGAAAGGGCACGATGGCATTCGTATTCCTCGCGAAACGCCGCCTTGAACTTGGTGACCAGCGCCTCATAAGCG
This sequence comes from uncultured Collinsella sp., assembly GCA_905204415.1. Taxonomy (GTDB): domain Bacteria; phylum Actinomycetota; class Coriobacteriia; order Coriobacteriales; family Coriobacteriaceae; genus Collinsella. The sequence continues at coordinate 2,551 of CAJKZP010000113.1, forward strand.
GCGTCGTCATCGAACTCGTCGCGCGTTGGCAAGATGAGTTGCTTGAGCGCCACGGCCTCGCCCCGCGCGTTGACGGCACGCGTCACACGGCCGATACCGCCACGGCGCATGGTGGCGTCATCGGCAAACAGCATCGTAAAACGGCGCAGGTAGGCGGGAAGCTCGTCCGGGCCCAGCGCAATGGCGGGCTCAAGCCCTCCAACGCGCGCCAGGCGCAGGCCCACCATAGGGTCGCGGTTTAGCGCGCACGATGTGCTAGAAGCAAGGCTATTCGTCATAGGGCGATCGCCGTCACTTTGGCATTGAAGTTGTTGAGCGCGACGTCGTCATCGCCGTAATGCCCCACCCATTGGCACAGATTGGTATAGCAGCCCCATAGGTTGGCGTATTGCTGATACCACTTTGACTTGGGAGAAAACGTTTGCCGGCCAAACTCGGCACGGATGACAAACATATCGTTGGCCAGGCTATCGCACGGCCCGGTATCGCCTGTTGCGTTATAGGTCGAGACCGCGCTATTGGCCCGAGAAACATAGCCATCGAGCATATTGCACTTGGTCACGAGCCAGCTGTGTATGCTTTCCTCCTCGGCGGCCGAAAGGCCGCTGGAGCTTGTATTGCCACCGGTGTTGCCGCCCGTCGAGCTGTTGCCCCCAGACCCGCCGGAGGCGGAGCCCGAACCGGAGCCACCGCTCGAGTTCGACGAATCGGAGCTGGAACCAGACGAACCGGAGCTGCCAGGTTTCCCCGACTGCTGCGTATCCTGACCCTTTTGCTGCTCGGCCTTGTTTACGACGGCCGAAACACTGTTATCGGAAAGGTGATGGATGATCTTGGTGTTGGTGAGCACGATGGTCTTACCGTTGGCAAGCGTGACCTCGTTGTCCGGTGCCTCGGCGCTGCCCGCGTCGCCAACGCCAAACACGACATGCGTGACTACGCTCGCCCAGGCGTATCCGGTTGTGGTGCCCAAATCGCTTTTGGCCTTGTGCCCCATGCGCAGCTCGCGCGCGGTACGTGCCTGCACCATAGGTGGCACGGCCAGACCGTAGGCAGAGACGCCGGCAACGACCAGCGCCAGCGAACAGGACAGCAGTACATACGCCCGAGGCGCCAGGCCCAACCGGCGCCGCATGCGCACCGCGACGCCATGCTTTTTCTGAGTGCCCCCGGGCTGCATGCGATCTCCTCCAACAAAAACACGCCGCTCGAAAGCGGCGCATTCATTCAAATCCATAATTGAGTGTATCAGCGAACACAAAAGGTTGCGCAACGAACGCGCAAATATGGGACACGAACGGGGGCATCCACGCGATAAGCGGATGCAAAGTGCATTTGTTGCACAACAAATGCACGAACATGGGGGCCAATTATGGCAACCACGTGCAACGCACGGGGAAACGCGAGGTCGGTGGGACAGATATCTAGATCCTAGATCGCGCGTCGGGCCTCGATAGCGCGGCCAAGCGTAAGCTCGTCGGCATACTCCAAGTCGCCGCCCACGGGAAGGCCGCTCGCAAGACGCGATACCTCAACGCCCAATGGCTTGATGGTGCGAGCAAGGTAGCTCGCCGTGGTCTCGCCCTCAATGTTGGGGTTGGTGGCGATAATGACCTCGTGGATGTCCTCGTGGCCCAGGCGCGCCAGCAGCTCACGGATATGCAGCTGCTCGGGACCGATCTTGTCCATGGGGCTGATCACGCCGCCCAGCACATGGTACAGGCCATGGTAGCTGCCCGTGCGCTCGATTGCCTGGACGTCGCGCGGCTCGCCCACCACGCAAATGCGGGTGGTGTCGCGCATCGGGTCCTGGCAGATGGAACACTCGTCAGCGGTGGCGTAATTAAAGCAGCGGCTGCAAAAGTGCACTTCCTGCTTAACCTCTAGAATGGCCTCGGCCAGGCGGCGCGCCTCCTCGGCGTCGGCCTCGAGCAGGTAATAGGCTATGCGCTGGGCCGATTTGGGGCCAATGCCCGGCAGACGACCCAGCTCATCGAGCAGTTTTTGCAGACTGTGGTTGGCACTCATATATATGCGCGTCTTAGAACGGCATGCCCGGGATGTTGAGGCCGCCGGTGATGGCGCCCATCTGCTTGTTGGCGAGCTCGTTGACGCCGCGGACGGCCTCGTTGACAGCAGCCATGATCATGTCCTGCAGCATATCGACGTCCTCGGGATCGAGCGCATCGGGGTCGATAGTGAGGTTGACGAGCTCCATCTCGCCGTTAACGGTCACCTTGACCATGCCGCCGCCGGCAGAGGCGTCGACGGTCTGGGACTTGAGGTTCTCCTGCGCGGCGGCAAGCTGCTCCTGCATCTTGCGGGCCTGCTTCATCATCTGCTGCATGTTCATACCGGCCATGATGGCTCCTTTACGTGCGGCCGCACGCCGAGCTGCAAGGGCAGCCGGGACGCGGCGGGACTTTCAAACTCAAAAATCGTACCACGGCGCGGGGCAAGCGAACGGGGCAGTCACGCTACCTCAGTCGATATACATGTCCTGGAGTGCAAGCCGCACCCAAAGATTATGCAAAGTTGAATAATTCGCATCTGCATAATATTGAAAGCTAAATCTTGTAGAGCCGGAATCCGACATTTAATGCATACCACTAAATGGCTAAATGCCGAGCCACTACTCGAAGCGGCGCGCATGACGGCGGGGTATAATCTGATTGCCATAGATAGCAATTTGGAGGTGCCCCATGAATGCCCCCGACGCGCTCCAAAACATCCGCTCAAAACACCCCGTTGCATATGTGGTTCTCTATCTCTTTGTCGGCTGGGCATTGCTGGTTGTCATCACCCATGCCATAGCCTTTGGAGCAGAACTGCTGATAGCCAACTCGGACCAGCCCGTCGTCAAATGGGAAGCGACCGATGAGTGCACCGACGGAACCCGAACCATTTACTACAACAGCCCGTCCCTCTACCAAGAGTTCAAGGTCAAGATAAAGGACTCCAAGATTGTCGATGCCGAACCGGGCTCTTTATTGACAATCGGAGCAACCATCAACGCCGAGCAAGTCGAGTGCACAGACGGCCATGCGACGTATCGTATCGACCTCAGCATCCTAGGCCGACCGTCACGTACCTGTCTGCTCGAATGCGATGTACACGGCACCACACTACACATGTCCGAAATACAGATGCGCCCGGACAAAGAGACCTCTTCGTGAGCAGTATACCCGACCGCACGGTTACTCCACCGGTTTGAAAATGGTGGCCTGGCCGAAGACGTTGCGGATGAGGGCTTTGGCCTCATCCTCGGTCTGCGGGATGCTCGGGGCTGCGCCCTGGTGGCCGAAGGGACTGCCGGCGCCGGGGTTGGACTCCCAAGGGGCAGCGGGGGCGTCATCGCTTGCGGGAGCGGACGTCGCA
>CAJKZP010000114.1:0-5889 GCA_905204415.1 uncultured Collinsella sp.
GCCGGTGGGCGGAACGCTTGCCACCGTGCCCTCAAGAATCTTAAGCAGCGCCTGCTGAACGCCCTCGCCCGAGACATCGCGGGTAATGGAGAGGTTCTCGGCCTTGCGGGCGATCTTGTCGATCTCGTCCACGTAGATAATGCCGACCTGCGCGCGCTCGATATCGCCATCGGCGGCGTTGATGAGCTTGAGCAGGATATTCTCCACGTCCTCGCCCACATAACCGGCCTCGGTGAGCGCAGTGGCGTCGGCGATCGCAAACGGCACCTCGAGGATGCGCGCGAGCGTCTGGGCGAGCAGGGTCTTACCGGTACCGGTGGGACCGAGCAGCAAAATGTTGGACTTGGCGAGCTCCACCTCGTCCATATCATCGTCGAGCTGCGAGTCCAAGCCGTCGTCAAAGGCCGAAAGCGCGGCGCCACCCTCGATCACGCGGCGGTAGTGGTTGTACACGGCAACCGACATGGCGCGCTTGGCGTCTTCCTGGCCCATGACATAGGCCGAAAGCTCGGCATAGATCTCGTGCGGCGTCGGCACATGCGTAATGACCTGGCGGGCATCGTCCTCGAGCTCAAAACCCTCGGCCTCGGGATCCACGGCAGGCTGGGACGTAGCCTGGCCGTGATCGTTGAGGAAGCCCGGCAGCTTGCCGTTGCGGGCAGCGTCCATAAAGTCCGAAGCCAGCGACTCCTCCAAGATCTCGGAGCAGGCGGCGACGCACTCGTCGCAGATAAAGATATTGGTCGGACCCTTTACGAGGCGGCGAACCTGCCCCTGCTCTTTTCCGCAGAAGGAGCAGCGGATGGGGTTGCCGTTCTCGTCAAAGTTGTCCTGCATGCTACCGGCCATCCTAGGCGTCCTTCGCGGCAAGGTCGCGCGAGGTGACGATACGGTCGATCAGGCCGTAGTCGAGGGCCTCGGCAGCGGTCAGGTAGTTATCGCGCTCGGTATCGGCCTGGACCTTCTCGATAGGCTGGCCCGAGGCGTCGGACAGGATCTGGTTGAGCTCTCGACGAGTCTTCTTAATCTCCTCGGCAACGATCTCAATCTCGGTTTGCTGACCCTGGGCACCGCCGCTGGGCTGGTGAATCATGACCTTAGAGTGCGGCAGGCAGAAGCGCTTGCCCTTAGCGCCGGCCGAAAGCAGCACGGCGGCCATGGACGCAGCCATACCGACGCAGATGGTGGAGACCTGCGGCTTAATGAAGTTCATGGTGTCAAGAATCGCCAGGCCGGAGTAAACCTCGCCACCGGGCGAATTGATGTAGAGCGAGATATCCTTCTCGGCATCCTGGCTCTCAAGATGCAGCAGCTGGGCAACGACCAGATTGGCGCTGACGGAGTTGATCTCCTCGCCCAAGAAGATGATGCGGTCGTTGAGCAGGCGCGAATAGATATCGTAGCTGCGCTCGCCGCGCGGCGTCTGCTCGATAACGTATGGCACGAGGGCGGAATCGAACTTAGCGATCATACGCATCTCCATTTCTCTCTTGCGGACCAAATTGGTTCTAGATAAACGTACGGTGCCCGCATGCTATGCATTGGCTGGCACCGTACGAAGCAACCGGATAACCGGCTTATAACTTTACCCCATCACGGGCGCGTGCATGCGCTCGCGGGCAAGGTGGCGAGAATTACTCGGCGTCCTTGGCGGTCTCGTCGACCTCGGTCACCTTGGCGTTCTCGACCAAGTGGTCGACGGCCTTGGAGCGACGGATGGACTCGCGGACGGCAGGCATGCGGCCATCGGCGATGAACTCGGCCTTGGAAGCCTCGACGTCCTTGACGCCGGCCTTCTCGAACTCGGCGTTGATGTCGTCCTCGGTGACCTCAATCTTGAGCTCGCGGGCGAGGGCGTCGAGAGCCAGGGACTCACGGGCAACGTCGTTGGCCTGCTTGTGCAGGTCGCCGATGAACTGCTCCATGGTCAGGCCGGAAGCCGGCAGCCAGGTGTCCAGGGTCATGCCGCGGGCAGCGAGGTTGGACAGGAAGTTCTGGCCAAGCTCCTCAAAGACGGACTGCTCGTAGTCGGCGTCCATCTCGTCGAGCTGCAGGCGCTCGGCGAGAGCGGAGACGCAACGGTTCTCCTTCTCGGCCGGGAGGCGGGAAGCCTTGTCCTGCTCGATCTCAATCTTGATGGCGTCGCGCATGGCGTCGATGCTGTCAAAGCCGAAGTCGGACTTGACGAGCTCGTCGGTGAGCTCGGGGGTGTTGCGGACCTTGATGCCCTTGACGGTGACCTCGACGGTGTGGGTCTCGGCCTCCTCGCCCTCCTCGACCTCGTCGGTCCAGGTGACGGTCTTAACGTCGTCAACGTTAGCGCCGATCAGGGCCTCGTTGAACTCGGCGGGGTTGCTGTCGCTACCGGCGATGAGCATGCGGCCCTCGGCGGCAAAGTTGTCGGCGTTCTCGACGGCCTTGAGGTCGACGGTGACGTAGTCCTCGGCCTCGACGGCGCGACCCTCGACGTCCTCGAAGGTGGCACGGTAGTTGAGGAGCATCTCAACCTGGTTGTTGATCTCGGACTCGGTGACCTCCGCGGGAGGCATCTCGATCTCGACGGCGTCGAAGGAGGAGAGCTCGGCAGCAGGACGCAGGGAGAACTCGACGGTGTAGGTGTAGTCCTCGTGATCCTTGGCGAGGTCGAGCTCCTTGTAGTCACCGCTCTTGGTGGGGACGATGTCCAGCTCGTTGAGGACGGCGGGCTCCTTGGCGGCGATCAGGTCGTTGGTGGCCTGAGCGAGGGTAGCCTCGGCGCCAAGAGCGGAGTCAATGACCGGACGGGGAGCCTTGCCGGCGCGGAAGCCCGGGAAGCGGTACTTCTTGGCGGTGTCCTTGTAGGCCTTCTTGATCGCGGCGTCGACGTCGGCGGCCGGGATGGTGACCGTAGCGGTGAGCTTGGCGTCCTTGACGTCAAAAGCGGTGATGTTCAACACGTTCCTCCTCATACTGCCCAGCTTATCTGAGGTGCTGGTACCTTTATGCAACAAAGAGTCGCGACGGCCGAAGCCGACGCAGATGCGTTGGTGCGGGCGAAAGGACTCGAACCTTCACGGGAATCCCACCAGAACCTAAATCTGGCGCGTCTACCAATTCCGCCACGCCCGCATGAGCGCACAGACTAGGAATGATAGCAGATACGAACGACAAGCGCACGCACACGTTTTACAGGCTCACGACCTCACCACGAGTGCAAAAGGCGGGGCGAGTTGTCCCGCCCCGCCAATTACGACTTGTTCGCTGACCTGTTACTCCCCCAGCAGGGCCTTCTCGGGCGTGATCGGCAGCGAGCGAACCTGGTGGCCGGTGGCGTGTGCCACGGCCGAGGCCACGGCGGCGAGCGGCGTGTTGATGACGACCTCACCGATCGACTTGGCGCCAAACGGGCCCGTCGGCTCGTAGCTCGGCTCAAAGGCCACGCGAATACTGCCGATATCCAGGCGCGTGGGCAACTTGTAGCTCATAAAGTTGCCGGTGCGCAGGCGGCCGCGATCATCGTGCTCGACGATCTCGTAGAGCGCGTGACCGATGCCCTGGGCAATGCCGCCCTCGGCCTGGACGCGCGCGAGCGCCTCGTTGATCACGGTGCCGCAGTCCACAGCTGCCGCGTAGTCCACCACAGTAACCTTGCCGGTGGCCTTGTCGACCTCGACCTCGGCAATGCCGGCCATAAACGGCGGGGGCGAAACGGGCAGGCAGGCAGAGGCATGCGAGGTCAGCGCGTCGCCGCCCGCGATGTTCTTGACGCACAGGTTGGCAAAGTCGCGCAGCGTGAGGTAGCGGTTCTGCTCGCGCGCGGCACGCTCGTCGGACAGACGCACGTACTGACCATCAAAGACCACATCGGCGGCGTCCACGTCCCACATCTGGGCGGCCTTGGCGCAGATCTTCTCGCGCAGCTCGGTCGCGGCGTTCTTGGCTGCCAGGCCTGTCACGTACGTGCCCGAGCTCGCGTACGAGCCGGCATCGAACGGCGACACGTCGGTGTCCACGCCGCGCACCACAATGAGCGAGCTCTCAACGCCCAGCTCCTCGGCGGCAATCTGCGCCAGGATCGTGTCGACGCCCATGCCGTTATCGGTGGCGCCGGTGCCGATGGTAATGAAGCCGTCCTCTTCCAGGCGCATGTCGATGCCGGCGATATCCACATTGGAGATGCCCGAGCCCTGCATGGTGAGCGCGCAGCCCAGGGCGCGCACGCGGTCGCCCAGATCCACGGCCAGCGGCTTGTCGCGCCAGCCGATCATGTCCATCGCGCGCAGCAGGCAGCGGTCGAGCGCGCAGGCGTTGAGCTTCTCGTTGTAGTACTGCGGCATGACCTCGCCCTCGCGCACGATGTTCTTAAGGCGCAGGTCGGCGGGATCCATGTGCAGCATGTCGGCGAGCTCGTTGACGGCGCTCTCCACGGCAAACTGGCCCTGGGTGGCACCGTAGCCACGATACGCGCCACCACGGTTGGTATTGGTGTAGACGGCGTCCCAGCTAAAGCGGCTCGCCTTCACGTGGTTGTAGATGGGCAGGCTCTTGTGGCCCGAAAGGCCGATCGTCGTGGTGGCATGCTCGCCATACGCGCCGGCGTTGGACAGCGTATGCAAATCGATGGCCGTGATGGTGCCGTCGTTCATGGCACCCAGCTTGACGGTCATCTGCATCTGATGGCGCGAGTTGCCCGCGGTGATGGTCTCCTCGCGGGAGTAGCAGCAGTAGCTCGGACGGCCGGTCTGCTGGGTGACGAACGCCACGAAGATCTCACAGCAGCCCGTCTGCTTGGAGCCAAAGCCTCCACCAATGCGCGGCTTAATGACCTGCACCTGCGACTGCGGAATGTCGAGCGACTGCGCGACCATGCGGCGCACGTGGAAGGGCACCTGCGTCGAGGTAGTCACCGAGATGCGGCCGAAGGCGTCGGTCGTCGCGAAGGCGCGGAAGGTCTCCATGGGCGCGGTCTGCGTGGCCTGGCTGGTGTAGGTGCGGGTGAAGACGATGTCGCTCTGGGCGAAGGCCTCGTCCAGGTCGCCAAAGTCGCTCGTGCCGCTGCATACCAAGTTGCGCGGGACGTCGCCACCCTGCGGGAACATAAAGGTCACGTCGCCCTCGGGGTGGACCACGATATCGTTATCGAGTGCCTTGGTAAAGTCGAGCAGCGGCTCGAGCACCTCGTAGTCGACCTTGATGAGCTTGAGTGCCTTGTCGGCGGCCTCCTCGGTCTCAGCGGCGACGATCGCCACCTCCTCGTTTTGGTAACGGACGAGGTTCTCGAGGATCAAGCGGTCGTAGGGACTCGGCTGCGGATAACTCTGGCCGGCGATGGTAAAACGGCGCTTGGGCACGTCCTCGTAGGTGTAAACGCCCACCACGCCGGGCACCTTCAGGGCGCGCGACGTATCGATGGAGCGGATCTTGGCGCGCGCATACGGGCTGCGCTTAAGCTTGACGATGAGCGCGCCGGCGGGCACCAGGTCGCCCGTGTAGACGGGACGACCCTCGAGCAGGGCCTTCGAGTCCTTCTTGGGCTGCTTGTGAGTGATCTGCTTGTAGGTGATGCCGTCGCAGCTGGTATCGTTGACCGGCAGCTCGGGCATCTCAAATCCCACCTGCACACCGGACTCGTTGAGGAAGCGAACGATGGCGCGCAGCTGGCTCTCGTAGCCGCTGCAGCGGCAGAGGTTGCCGGCGAGCTGGCGTGAGAGCTCCTCGCGCGTGGCGACGAGGCTCGGGTCCTCCTTGGCGGCGCGGGCGAGCGCCAACACGTTCATGATGAGGCCGGGGGCGCAAAAACCGCACTGCTCGGCACCTTCGGCAGCCATCGCACGGGCCAGTGCCTCGGACTCGGCCTTGAGGCCCTCGAGCGTGGTGATGGAGCGGCCCTCGACGCGCGCGGCGGGAACC
>CAJKZP010000115.1:0-5801 GCA_905204415.1 uncultured Collinsella sp.
GCTGAGCTGGGCCTATGCCGGAATCTCTCCCACAGAAACCACCGAAGAGCCTTTTATCAATACGCTGCTTGACCCTTTAATGTTCCCGGTCCTTGCCGTCTTCTCCCCAGAAGGTGCTCGAAGATGATGCGCAGGTCCTCGTCATCAAGGCAGCCGCCCTCGAGGCAGCCACGGTCGATGGTATCGATCATCGTCTGCCCCTTCTTCTTCGAGCGGTCGTAGATCACTGTGTCGAGGGATAGCTCCCTGCCGTCGCGCGTGAACATCTCGTGCATGAATTCGGCACTGTTCGCTTGACTTCAATCGCGTACCGCGTGCTCGAGCGGGCCGCTTCCCCTCGATATGGCGACATCCCAATGCTCGCAGTTAAGCAGAAGAAGTCGGTTCATGAACTCGACGCCCGAAAAACCGAGTCTCGCAAACGGCGGAAATAGAGGGTCATCTGAAAAGACCGCAGCATACTCACTGCTCAACGGCATATACGCGAGATGAAAATCGTACGAGTCGTCCTCGGGCCCGATGATGAACATAGGCATCGACGTCGTAACGAACCCTGAGCCGACGGGTGCCCTAAGGATGGAGAAGCTCTTCTCAAAAAAAGCCTTTCGAATACGGTTAACTGGCACAATATCATCGTTGGAGAAGAGCATGGTTGCGGCGGCGGCAAGCTCGACCACCGCTTGGGAATCCCCGCGCCAATCCGACCAATCGAGCAAGCCGAGCTCATAGGGTGTCAGATGAACGTTTCTGAGCAGCTCTTCGGCAGTCTCGCGTGACCATTTCTTGTCGACGCGCATACTGATAGGGTGCCGGACGATGATATTTGCTGCCAGCTCGCAAACGGCGGCTTTCCCATCAGAATACCCTTCGTCTTCGCACTGGTCTTCTTTCTGGCGTTCCAAAAAGCGATCGTAAAGCGGCGCGATGCGGCTCTCGAGCTCAGATAGCTTAACCTCGATGAGGTTCTGCGCATAGAATCTGTCTGTCGCATCGCCTGTCGCATCGGCATGCTCGACCTCATAAAGATCGCGCATGCTGCAAAGGTTCTCGCAATTCGTGCGGAAGAAGGAGCCCTTCTGTCTGCTGTAGGCATGAAGCTGCCCGGAGGAATCCGCGAAATGGCGCAGGTAGAACCGCGGCACCCAGTGCTGCTTTCGCGTCATCTTTCCGGGCAGCTTCGACATCCTAAGCCTTCACCGCCTCGTATTGGTAGGTCGTGCGCACGTTGTAATGGAAGTCGTTTCCGAGGTCCAGCGCCTCGAAGTGCTTCTTGGCGCAGCCGATCTTGATCTTCTCCGCGTCGCGCAGGGCGGGCTCGCCGTTCTTGCCGCCCTTGGTCTCGGTCACGAAGTACACGCGGCGCTCGCCGTCGGCCTCCTCGACGTACGCCCAGTCGGGGTTGTAACTGCCGAGCGGCGTGTCGATCTTGAACGCCGAGGGCAATTTCGCGAACACGAGAACCTCCTCCTGCTTGTCTAGAGCCTCGGCAAAGGAGCGCTCGACCCCCGCCGAGTCGTAGACCACGTAGTTGTACAGGCTCTTGCTCGTCATGTCCGGCTTCCACGCGTTCTGCCCAAGGTAGGCCGTGTAGTCGTCAAGCTCGAGGTCGCGCATGGTGTACCACTCGTCCTCGGGAAGGCGCACGTACTTGATGCCCTGGGCGATGAGGTCGTTCTTCACGCGGTTGATCTTGTCGCCGACCTGCGCGAGGAAGGTCGCGGGGTCGATCTCGAACTCGTCGAGGCGGCTGCAGCCCTCGAGGATCGCCTTGATGGTGCCGCGGGTGAGCCCGACGGCGTCCTGCAGCTCTGCGATCGGGTCGGGAAGGTCGTATTTCACCTTTCCCGAAACGGACACCACGGAGGTGCCCGTGCCCTCGGCGCTCACGCCCGCGTCGTCGATGCCCAGCGAGGCACGCTCGCTCGTCACCTGGGGCGGGCGCACGGCGAGCATGCCGTCGACAGCTTCGATGGCATGTTCGATGAGCTTGCCGGAGTCGACCTCGACCTGGAAGCGCGTGCGCTGGCGGATGCGGTCCCACAGGGCCTGGAACGCAGGGTCGAGCGTGACGTCCTTCTGCAGCTCGACCGAGACCTCCTTGGCCTTGTCACGGATCTGGACCCTCTGGGACTTGTGGATGATGATCGCCTCGACCTGCTCCTTGGCAGGCTCGAGCTCGGCGGGGAGCTCGACCTTGCCCTCCTCGGCGGCCGCCTTCAGCTCGGGCGTCACCGCGCCCTTGTCGTCGACCATGCCGGTCGCGACGAGGTGGTCGTAGACCTGCTTGGACTTCTCGTAGCCCAGGCGCTCCTCGACGCCATCATCGCCCTTGACCGTGACCTTCGTGAAGCTCTCCGGAGTGATGACGCCGAACTTGAAGTCCTCAGCCTCAAGCTCCTTCTGCAGGCCGTTGGCGAAGTCGTCGTAGCTCTCGTTCGCGATGACGGTGAGCACGTTCGCCTCTGGGTCGTACAGGCGCTCGCCATCCTGGTTCACGCACAGGCGCAGACCGCGGCCGATCTTCTGGCGCTTGGTCAGGTTGTCCTTTGTCTCGACGAGCGTGCAGATCTGGAACACGTTGGGGTTGTCCCAGCCCTCCTTGAGCGCGGAGTGGCTGAAGACGAAAGAGACGTCCTTGTCCGCGTCCTTGCCGTCCGGGAAGGAGATGAGCGTCTCCTTCTTCTGCATGATGAGCTCGAAGGCCCCGGCGTCGTCGGCGGTGCCGGCGGCTCCCTTGGAGTCCTTGAACTTGCCCTTCTTGTCCTTGGCGAAGTATCCCTGGTGCACGGCGTGGGGGTCGCGCACCAGCGGGGCGCCGACGGCTTCGTAGCACTCGAGCCACGTGCCCTTGCCGATCCCCGCCGCCTTTGCGATGCGACGAGGCGCCTTCGAGTTCAGGGCACCTGCGTACTCCTCCTCAAACATCAGGGCGTACAGGCCGCCGTGGACTTCGGGCTCGTAGACGCGGTATCGGTCGACGCGGTCGATGAAGAAGAGCGAGAGCACCTTCACGCCGCGCGGCCACAGCTCGAACTGGCGGGCCAGGTGGTCCTCGATGGTGCGGCGGATCTGCGCGCGCTTGACGACCTCCTCGTTGACGTCGCCCAGCGCCTCGCCGAGCTCGAGCACCTCGCCGTTCTGGAACTCTATGAACTCGTCGCCCACTGCGGCGCCGATGTTGTTGACCACCCAGCCGCTCTCGTAGTCGCTGTTCTCGCCGCTCTTCTGGTAGAGGTCGTTGCCGGTCTTCACCGTGACGGCCTTGCGCTTCTGCGTGCCGTCGGCCTGGCGCACGTCGATGGACACCTTGGCGGAGAACGGGTCGGACTTGACGGACTCGAGCCTCACGTACGCGCCGTTGAGGTTCGCCTCGGCCTTGATCGAGTCCACGCAGATGCCCTTCACCAGGTGGCGCTCGAAGGCGTCGACCGGCGTGAGGCGGTAGATCATGTTGTAGGCCTGCTTGTGCGTGGCCGAGTAGCGCAGCACGAACAGCGGGTTCAGGCTCTTGATGGCGGCCTTGGCCTGCTTGGTGTTGTCGACGCTCTGGGGCTCGTCGATGATGACGACGGGCTTGCAGGCGCTCACGAGCTCGCGAGGGCTGAAGCCGCCGGTGAGCTTCTCGCTGGGACGGTGGAAGAGGTTGCCCTCCTTCGCGGTGCCATCCTTCTCGAGGCCCTTGTTGAACGCGTCGATGTTGATGACCATGACCTGGATGGAGCTCGACGTGGCGAAGTTACCCACCGGCCCCATGTCCTTCGAGTCGTACACGAAGTAGTCGAGCGGCGTGCGGTCGTAGAGCGTCTCGAAGTGCCTGCGGGTGGTCTGGAGGCTCTTGAGGACGCCCTCGCGGATGGCCACGCTCGGCACGACGATAACGAACTTGGTGATGCCGTAGCGGCGGTTTAGCTCGTAGATGGAGCGGATGTAGACGTAGGTCTTGCCGGTGCCGGTCTCCATCTCGACGGTGAAGTCTCGCAGGCGCCCATCGGTGAGGACGTCGGTTGCCGGGAGGCAGCCCTCCTCCTGCACGGCGTGCAGGTTGTCGAGGAGCTGGCCCGGCGCCACGCGAAGCTCGTTGCCGTGGCCGACCATGAGCTCGCCGATTGCCGTCTGGCCTTTGCGGCCGGAATCGGCGGAGAATACGCTGCCAATAAATTGTTGTCCGCGGAACAGGTCGCAGGTTGCTTCGATGGCCTCCAGCTGGTGCTGCTGGTCGGATGAGAACTTGAACTCGAGCGCCGCCATGCTAGACCGTCCTCAATTCGATCTCACAGCCCATGCGCTCGCCGGCGTGCTTGAAGATCTGCACGGCGTTGAGCTTGAGGGTGTCGTCGAGGACGGAATCGAGGATGAGAACGCGCCTGGGCTCCATGTCGGCGATGGCCTCGAGCGCCTCAATGGTGAGGCCTCGGGACATGCAGCAGACGAGCTCGTCGCAAGCGACGGACCAGATGGGATAGCCCGCGGCTTCAGACTTCTCGACGGGCAGCGTGAGCTCGAGGCCCCATTTGAGCATCATCTCGAAGACGATATCCATATCGGAGCGATCGGGCTTGACCACGTCGAAGAGGAGCTGACCGGGCTCGGGCTTCTCAATGCCGGACTCATCGAGCTCGAACACACGGAAGCCGATGTCGGGAAGCTGCTTGGGTCCCTCGCCAAGCTTGAGTTGACGGTTGGATTCCTCGAGCTCGGTTTTGATTTTGTCGCCTGCGCGGCGAATGCGTCCTTCGCCTATGTCGCAGAGAGTCTCATACCCGTCCTTGTAGGCGTCGCGTTTCGGGTCACAAGGCTCTGGAAGCTGGACAAGGATAAACTGATAGCGATCATCTTTTCCGAGCTCCTGCAGGAACATGGCATGGGCGGTCGATGCTGAGCCTGAGAAAAAATCAAGCACAATATCACCCGTGCTTAAATGCTCATGTACGGTAAAGAAGCAAGCAACCGAAAACAATAGATAGACCGCCAGCACTACACTATTCCGAACCAAAGACCAAAAGATAAGCATTTTGAGAAAATCTAAACTTTTGGATTTTCCTACAATGCCGACTACGGCGGAATCCCTCCCACTCCTTATATATTTCTTTCTGTATACATTGAATTTGTATTTAGTAAAATGCAGACAACACCACGGATCGGCTTTTGGCTGGACAATTCCAACCAAACACCGCAGCAGACAGTAGAAACCATTCTGAACGTTAGGAAGCCGGTATGATTGTTACATATAAGGGGAAGAAAAATTTCTTTTAGATACTTGTTTTCCTAAAACTGATGTGATATAATAACTGATGTGATATAATAATTCAATTCCAGAAAAGGAGTAAAAAATATGCGGCAAGGTATTCTTAAATAAAACTATAATCAAATAGTGGGAACAAAGGATTATGATAGTCCCTTTTGTAGGGGCTTAGTTTTTTGTACCCAATTTAAGAATACTTTTGCCTTATCAATTTTGACATATCCCCAAAAACAGCACTCACAAACAGGTGTATGCTGTATATGTGTATGTCCGCAAATTATCATCCCCAGTGGTAAAAGTATTTTACTGCTGGGGATTTTTATGCCCTTCGGGGCAGTAAAGGGAGGACAATCACATGAAAATAATCAATATTGGAATTCTTGCCCATGTAGACGCTGGAAAGACGACCTTGACGGAGAGCCTGCTATATGCCAGCGGAGCCATTTCAGAACCGGGGAGCGTCGAAAAAGGGACAACGAGGACGGACACCATGTTTTTGGAGCGGCAGCGTGGGATTACCATTCAAGCGGCAGTCACTTCCTTCCAGTGGCACAGATGT
>CAJKZP010000116.1:0-5757 GCA_905204415.1 uncultured Collinsella sp.
TTAAACACAAAAAAGGAGTCAATTATGGTTTCTGAGAAGGCTACCCTCGTTAATCCTCAGGGTCTTCACATGCGTCCGGCTGGTCTCTTCGCCTCCACCATGGGCAAGTACGCCTGCGACGTTACGGTCGTCACCCCCGAGAAGGAGGTCAACGGCAAGTCCCCGATGGCCCTCATGGCTGCTGGTATCCCCTGTGGTACCGAGGTCGAGGTCAAGTGCGACGGCGCTGACGAGGCCGAGGCTCTGGCTGCTGCCATCGAGCTCATCAAGAGCGGTCTTGGCGAGTAGAACTCAAACGGGTCGCATGTTGAACAACTAAGTTCATATTTGGGGGCGCAGTGACCTGTTATAAGGTAGCTGCGCTCTTTTGTCATGGATATGGCAAAACGCTTTATCACATGACACGGAGAGAGGAATGGGAATGTATCAGGGAGTCAACGCTTCCGAGGGCATCGGTATCGGCACCGTCATGGTTGCCGTCGATCCCGACTTGACGTTTGAGCCGCACGAGGTTGCTGATTCGGCAGCAGAGAAGGAGCGCTATCAGTCCGCTCTTTCGGTCTTCTGCGAGAAGACCCAGGCTCAGGCCGACCACATGAAGGAGACGGTGGGCGAGGCCGAGGCCGAGATCATGAGTGGACACATTGTCCTGGCTCAGGACCCGGGCATGACCGACGCCATTAACGCCGCCATTGACGGTGGCACCTGTGCCGAGCAGGCGCTCATGGACACTTCGACCATGTTCGAGAACATGTTCCTGTCCATGGACGACGAGATGTTCCGTCTGCGCGCGGCCGACATCGCCGACATCCGCACCGGTATTCTGGCCGAGCTGCTGGGCAAGGAGGTCGTCGACCTCTCCGTCCTGCCCGAGAACACCGTCGTTGTCGTGCACGACCTTACGCCGTCTATGACCGCCACGATCGATAAGGCCCACGTTGCCGGCATCGTCACCGAGACCGGTGGCCGCACGTCGCACTCCGCAATCATCGCGCGCGCCCTCGAGATCCCGGCTGTCCTTTCGGTTTCCAACAGCTGCACCGCGCTGCGCAACGGCATGACCGTTGTCGTCGACGGTGGCAAGGGCATCGTCGAGGCCGATCCCAACGAGGAGACGCTCGCCGCCTACACTGCCAAGGCCGAGGCCTTCGCTGCCGAGAAGGCGGCCCTCGAGGCCTTCCGTGGTAAGCCGTCCGTGACTGCCGATGGCATCAAGAAGATCATCGCCTGCAACATCGGTAACCCCGATGACGTGCCCAACGCGCTCGATCACGATGCCGAGGCTATCGGTCTGTTCCGCTCCGAGTTCCTGTTCATGGACTCTGCCGAGCTTCCTTCCGAGGAGGAGCAGTTCAACGCCTACCGCAAGGTCGCCAGCGCACTCAAGGGCGCTCCGGTCATCATCCGCACGCTCGATGTGGGTGGCGACAAGGAGATTCCGTACCTGCACATGGTCAAGGAAGATAACCCCTTCATGGGCTTCCGCGCCGTGCGTTACTGCCTGGCCAATCCCGATCAGTACAAGGTTCAACTCCGCGCCCTGCTGCGCGCCAGCGCCTTCGGCGATGTCAAGATCATGATCCCGCTCGTCACCTGCGTCGAGGAGGTCGTGGCTGTCAAGGAGCTCGTCGAGCAGTGCAAGGCAGAGCTGACCGAAGAGGGTCGCAAGTTCAACGAGAACATCGAGGTCGGCATCATGGTCGAGACGCCTGCCGCTTCGCTGCTTGCTGACCGTCTGGCCGAGGTCGCCGACTTCTTCTCCATCGGCACCAACGACCTGATCGGCTACACCATGTGTGCCGACCGTGGCAACGACACCATCTCCAACCTGTACCAGGTGTACTATCCCGCCGTGCTCCGCTCGCTCAAGAACATCATCGAGAGTGGCGTGAAGGCCGGCATTATGGTCGGTATGTGCGGCGAGGCCGCTGCTGATCCGCTGCTTGAGCCGCTGCTGATCAGCTGGGGCCTGGAGGAGTTCTCGATGAGCGCTCCGTCTATCCTGCGCGCCCGCAAGACCATCAGCCAGTGGACCAAGGCCGAGTGCGACGAGCTTGCCGAGAAGGCGCTCGCCTGCAACACCGCCGCCGAGGTCAAGGCACTGCTCGAGTCCGCAGCTCGCTAATTTGGTATCAGAGGTAACCGCGTGGTTGGAATGGGCCGGCCACGCGGCCCTCACATATACAGGGGGTACTGTAAATGTTCTACACGCTAACCGCTAACCCGGCTGTCGACATGACGGTTTCGAGCTCTCCGCTCGAGCCCGATGAGAACGTCCGCACCGGCTCGGCCAGCTACACGGCTAACGGCAAGGGCCTCGACGTGTCCTTCGCCTTTAAGAAGATGGGTGTCGACACCGTCGCACTCGGCTTCTTCGCTGGCTTCACGGGCAAGTTCATCGTTGAGGAGGTCATGAACCTGGGTTGCCTGTGCCGCCCGGTCTGGACCGACGGCATCACGCGTATCAACACCTACGTCAACGATGGCCAGCACGAGTACGGCATCCTTAACCCCGGCGCCCCGATCACGCCGCAGCACCAGGAGGAGCTCTACAACATCCTGGACACCGCGGGCGATCTTGAGTGCCTGATCGTCTCCGGCTCCGTGCCTCCCAAAGCTACGCCCGACTTCCTGGCTAAGGTCATGGAGCACGCTCAGGCTCGTGGCGCCGACGTCGTCCTGGACCTGTCCTCCGACAAGCTCAAGGAGCTCGCTCACAAGAAGCCGCTGCTCATCAAGCCGAACCATCACGAGATGCAGGCCATCTTCGGCGTGCCGGTCGACACCGACGACGAGGTCCGCGTTGCCATGAAGCTCGCCCACGACGCCGGCGTCCAGAACGTGCTGCTCACTCGTGGTAGCCGCGGCGACGCTTACTTCTCCAACGGCGAGGACATCTGGTACGCTAAGCGTGAGTTCAACATCAAGCTGGTCTCTTCCGTCTGCGCCGGCGACTGCACCCTCGCTGCGTTCCTGCACAAGTGGTACAGGGATCGCGACAACGTCGAGGAGGCCATGAAGCTCGCTATGGCCACCGGCGCTAACGTTGCCGAGTCTGTCGGCATCGGCGACTTCGGTCACGTCGATGAGTACAGCAAGCGCGTCGCTGTCCGCAAGCTCGATCGCAAGTAAGCGAAACGCGATATTTTCGCGTGTATGGCGTCCCGGTTTAGGCTGGGGCGCCATTTTTGTAAATTGCAAATGAGTGTCAGGGCAAGCGCTCCTGATATTTTTGTTCCGCCTTGCCGCTTCTCTGCCGCCCTGCACGCGTTCTACACCGTTCGCCGAGTTGCTATAGCCTTTTCACGAGGCGTGGAATATACTTTCATTAACTCGTTGCCTTGTGAAAGGAACTTACATGATTTACACGCTCACTGCAAATCCTGCCATTGACTACAACATTGCCTGCGACGGTCTTTCCGCCAACACCGTCACCCGTACGCGCAACGCGGTCTATACGCCCAACGGCAAGGGTCTCAACGTCTCGTTCACCCTCGATCACTACGGCGTTGACACCACGATCCTGGGCTTTTTTGCCGGCTTCTCGGGCGAGTTTATCGTCAAGGGCGCCGAGGCCCTGGGCGTGCCCGTCAAGCCTGTGTGGACCGACGGTATCACGCGCGTCAATGTCTTCCTCAACGCCGGTCCCGATACCGAGTACAACATGGTCAATGCAGGCGCTGCCATCAATGCCGCCAACGAGCAGGAGATGTTTGACCTTATCGATTCGCTCGACGACATGACCTGCCTGGTCATTAGCGGCTCGCTGCCCCCCAACACCTCCGAGGGTTTCCTGGCCGAGGTTCTGCGCCGCGTTAAGGCAAAGGGTGCCGAGTTCGTGCTCGATATCTCGAGCCATCAGCTGGCCGACCTCATTGCCATGGAGCCGTTGCTCATTAAGCCCAACGACGACGAGCTGCTCGACATCTTTGGCATTAAGGTGAGCGGTGGCGACGACGAGTCCGTCAAGGGCGCGATGGCCGAGCTCCACGCCAAGGGCGCTAAGAACGTGCTGCTGACCTTGGGTGGCGCTGGCGCGTACTTCTCCAACGGCGAGCACATCTGGTTTGCCAACCGCACCTTTGAGGTCAAGCTGCTGTCGACGGTCTGCGCGGGCGACTCCTCGCTTGCCGCCTTCCTGTCCGTGTGGCACGACGCTCCCGAGCGCGTGGAGGACGCCCTGCGCCTCTCGATGGCCACCGGCGCCAACGTGGTCGAGTGCCCCGGTCTGGGCGATTTTGCCAAGGTCGACAAATATAAGAAGGGCATTGCCATTCGCCAGGTCTGCTAGCCGCATCGATACATCGTTGCCGAACACCCGCTTTGGATTCCCAAGGCGGGTGTTTTTGCTTTGTGGCCGCATGTGGCGCCTGCTGTCTTGTTCGTTCGAATAGTCGATACGATTGCATGTGCGCGCATGCTCGTTTCTTGTTAGACTTCTTGAGAACCATCGATGAACACTTGCAGGCGTAGGAGGCCATAGGTATGTGCAATGTTTCGCTCAACGGTACGCAGCCGTCAGACGCCTCCCTGCGTGTGCTATGTGCGCTTGAGGCGGCCGGTCTTGAGGCCTGGTTCGTGGGCGGTTGGGTACGTGATGCCCTGATGGGACGTCCCAGCCACGATGTTGATATGTGTTGCAGCGGCCTGTGGCAGGAGTCTAAGGCGGCGCTCGAGGCTGCCGGCATTGCGGTGGTTGAGTCCGGCATTAAATTTGGCGGCATTACCGCCATTTGTGACGATGAGCGCATTGAGGTCACGACGTATCGCCTGGATGGCTTTTATACCGATGGTCGCCATCCTCAGAGTGTGGAGCGAGCGGCGTCGCTTGAGGACGATCTGGCACGTCGCGACTTTACCGTTAACGCCATGGCTTGGCATCCTCAGCGCGGTCTTGTCGACCGCTACGATGGCCAGGGCGACCTGGAACGTAAGCTGATCCGTGCCGTTGGAGATCCCAAGCGTCGCTTTAACGAGGATGCGCTTCGCATGTTACGCGCCGTGCGTTTTGCCTGCCGTCTGGATTTTATGATCGAGCCTAAGACCAAGCAGGCGCTTGCCGAGTGCTCGCCGCTGCTCGATGCCGTGGCACGCGAGCGCGTGGGCATTGAGCTCGAGGGCATTCTTTCGACCGGTCACGGGGGAGACGCGATGCTGCGCTACCCCGAGCTCGTTTGCGCCGCCTTGCCCGAGCTTGCGCCGGCTCGTGGGTTTGACCAGTGCAGCGTCTACCATGCATTTAATGTCTACGAGCATATCGCTCGTGTGTTGACGGTGGCGGGGGAGTTGGCGCTGTGTGACGGCATGGCGCCTTCGTCGAGCTTAATGTGGGCATCGTTTTTGCATGACGTCTCCAAGCCCGATTGCTTTACGGTCGACCATGCGGGCAGCGGCCACTTTTACGGTCATCCCGAGCTTGGCGCCAAGAAGGCGCGTGCCATTATGGATCGCCTGGCGCTTTCGCACGATTTGGTTCGCGACGTGTGCCTTCTCATCAAGTATCACGATAAGCCGCTGCGCCCCGAGCGCTCTTGCTTACTCAATATGATGCGCTTGCTTTCGGGCGAGGGCATCGACACGCCGCGTCTGATTGATGAGCTTATGGACCTTAAGCGTGCCGATACGCTGGGTAAGGCGCCGTCGTGCTTCTATTACGTCGAGACGATCGAAGAGATGCGTTCACTCGCCCACGATCTGCTTGAGGCGGGGGAGCCCTATACGCTCAAGATGCTTGCCGTCAATGGCGGGGATTTGATT
>CAJKZP010000117.1:0-5737 GCA_905204415.1 uncultured Collinsella sp.
CCTGGCTGCCGCCGATAAGCTGGCCGAGCTGCTCGATGCGTTTGGCGTTGAACTTCCCGAGCCCAAGGTCGAGCTGCCGCTGGGTCTGCTGGGCGTTGCCGCCGGTTTGGTTGCCTACACTGGTGACGACGTGGATGAGGCCGCTGCTAAGATTCTCGAGGCTCGCGCCGAGGCCCGTGCCGCCAAGAACTGGGATCTGGCAGATGCCATTCGCGACCAGCTCAAGGACCTGGGCCTCACCATTGAGGATACGGCCGCGGGCACCCGTATTAAGACTCTCTAATCCCTTCGGGTTTCCCAAGCGCCCGACCTTGCCGTTCAAACCGTCGCTCGCGTACTCAAGTACGCGTCGCTCCTCTTTCACGGCAATCTCGGGCGCTTGGGAAACCCGTACCGACCGCCCGAGCCACGGCACCTTGCCTTTCAATCGTCGGGCATGACCTCAAGGTCTATGCCCTCCTCTTTCAAGGCAATCTGCCGCACCTCGGGCGGTCGTTTCGTTTGTTCTATTGATAATTGTTTTAAGGAGGCCGTCTTATGGCCGACAATCGCAAGCGTGCGCCTCGTGGTGGCAAGCAGGCTGCTTCTGGCTCGCGTCCGATTCGCCGTAACGACCGCGCTGCCGCTTCCAAGGGGCAGCGCGAGCGCACCCAAGCAGCGCGTCCGCAGCGCGAGCGTGGCCGCGACAACGTTCAGGCTCCCAAGGGCGAGTTTATCGAAGGCCGTCGTGCTGCCGCCGAGGCGCTACGCACCGGTTTTCCCATCAAGTGCGCGCTCATCGCCGAGGGCGGGGAGCGCGATGCCGCCCTGTCGCGCCTGGTCGATGACCTCAATGCCGCGGGTGTCCGCATTAAGTACGTGCCGCGTGCACAGCTCGATGCGCTGTCGAGCCATGGCGCTCACCAGGGCATCGCACTCGAGGTAGGCAACTTCCCCTATGCCGATGTCGCCGATATCCTCGACCGCGCGGGCGACGGTCCGGCGCTTGTCGTGGTGCTCGACCACGTGACCGACGACGGTAACTTCGGCGCCATCGTGCGCTCCGCCGAGGTCGTGGGCGCCGCGGGCGTTATCATCGCCAACAAGCGTGCCGCTGGCGTGACTGTGGGCAGCTACAAGACTTCAGCCGGCGCCGTCATGCATTTGCCCATCGCGCAGGTTCCCAATATCGCCCGTGCGCTCGATGACCTCAAGGCCGCTGGCTTTTGGGTGGGCGGTGCCTCCGAGCACGCCGAGGGCAGTTGCTGGGACGCCCCCTTCGAGGGTCGCGTGGCACTCGTCATGGGCTCCGAGGGCGACGGCATCTCGCGCCTGGTGCTCGAGAAATGCGACTTTTTGACCAAACTTCCCCAGCGTGGCATGACCGAGAGTCTCAACGTGGCGCAGGCAACGACGGCGTTGTGCTTTGAGTGGCTGCGCCGCAATGCCGGCGAGCTCATGGGGGAGGAGTAGCGCATGTCCAAGAAGAACCGCGCCAAGTCCAAGGCCAAGCGCTTTGGTGAAGGCTCGGCCAAGCCGATTGTTTCGGCCGCGACCTATGGCGTGGGCGGCAATGCGTTTGCGCAGGCCATCGCCGATCCGGTCTCGACGGTGCACTCCAATAAGCCCGAGCTGCTGGTGGTCGACGGCTACAACGTGATTCACTGCACGCCGCGCTACGAAAAGCTCGTGTACGACCATTCCGATGATCCGTATTCCAGCGACGTTCACGATATGGCGCGCACCGCGCTCATCAACGATGTTGCGGCGTTTGCCCAGGGCCGCTACGAGGCTGTGATCGTGTTCGACGGTGCGGGCAATATCTCCAGCGAGCGCCCCAACCTGCCGGCCCGTGGCGTGCGCATCGAGTTCTCGCCGACGGGCGTATCGGCCGATACCGTGGTGCAGAAGCTCTGTATCGAGGCGCGCGAGGAGGGCCGCGCGTGCTCCGTGGTGTCGAGCGACGGCACGATCCAGGCCGTCGTCATGGGCAAGGGCGTCACGCGCATCTCGAGCCGCATGCTGGTGGACGAGATCAAACAGATCGATAACGACGTTCACGAGGCCGAGGAAGCCCCGCAGATCAAGATGACCCTGGGCAGCCGCCTGAGCCCCGATGCCCTGGCCAAGCTCAAGGCCCTTCGCGGGAGGTAGGGAAGTTGGCGGGGCAATGCTGCCTCGCTAACTCCATTCAGCGATGTCGATCATTCTTTCGAGGCGCCACGTTAGCGCCTCTTTTAGATAAGGCAGTCTCGCTGCTAGGGCATCGTTTTTAGACAGAATCTCGATCGCCTCGTCGACAAAGCCCTCGAGTTTGTCGCCGTCAAACCAGCCCATGTCCTCGACGAGCAACATTTGTTTGGCGGGACTTGAATGAAATTGTGCGCTGGTAAAACTGTGCTCTCCCGCCCTAAGCTCCTCTAGTGATATGTTGCACCAGAGTGATGAGCCCGAATCGAAGATGGGGGCTGGTCTGCAGGCCAGTGAGTTGACGTTTCGCACGAGGCCGAAGTTGCGCCAATGACGGTCGTAGTTGGCAATGATGTCATCGCATACGATCATGCGGTCAAGGGCATCCTTAACGCCTGTCACCCCGAGCTCCTCGCAGTTTGCTACATATCGCTCGTAGTCGGTTAGCCGTTCATCTGCGTTTGCGTGCTGGTTTACATAGAACGCAGGGACATACTCTTCTTCATCAGTTAAGAAGACATCGCATATGCTCAGGGCGGAAGTGCCCGTGCCCTCGAGCGAGTAAGGCACATAATCGCAGGTGTTTAGGATTCGACGGTGGAGTGCGGTCGCCACCATCTCGTTATAGGGTTCCTGGTTTAGATGCGCACCTGCCTTGTGGAGAATTCGACGGCCATCCTCGCATGTCCAGTACTTTTGAAGATTGCCGTCCGAGGTGTTGTCGGGCTTTGCGGCAGCTGCCTTGCCCTCTGGGGCGAAGGGCGCGATGGACAGAGAGACGTCGTCAAAAGCATTATTGAAGAAGTTAATATCTTCCCACGCGAGACCGGAGTCTTGGGGTCTAATCCAATACTGGTCGGATAGGGAGAGGCCAAGATTTCGCTGTACGAGTTCATCGGGAACATCGACTGCGGCTTCAGCAAGCAGGGAGGCTAGCCCAATGCGTGCGAGCGGGATACCGCGGCCGCGCCACCAGATGCGGAAGGAGTCGAGCGATATGGGACTATTAGGGCCAAATACTCCAATAGGGGCGTGGGCACGATCGACGTCGGCGCCGATGTGGGTAAAGTCTTTTCGCGATGTGCTGTAGACCAGCTGAGCGACTTCGTGCGTGCGGTTCATGAGGGTGAACGCGATCTCGCTCTTACCGTGGCCGCGGCGGGGACGTCCCCCCGTTTTGGTCACGGAGCGGAGTCGCGTGTCTACGCTGTCTTTGTCGATGAGCCATACACCAGAAGCCTTGCGGGCGGTCAGCGCGCCGTTCTTAATGAGCTCCTGCACCCTGCGCGGGGTGATGCCGAGCAGCTCGGCTGCTTCCTTTGTAGTCAACATCGCGAAACCCTTCGCCAAAACGAATAGTTTTATATAGCCAATTGTAATTAAAACTATTCGTTCTAGCGAATAGTTTTGAAATTGAGGGCGAACCGACAGAAATGAACGGGGCTGGTACCTGTTGTTGCTGGATTTTGCATATTTGTATAACGCCGTGTGGCCTGTTGCGCCCCGTCCGCAATTCCTTTATCCTTAACAGGCTTCGCGCGAAAGCGCCAAGTGTGCCAGTGTGGCGCAACGGTAGCGCAACTGATTTGTAATCAGTGGGTTGCAGGTTCGATTCCTGTCACTGGCTCCATGAGAGTTTCGGGCTCTGTTCCCTTGTGGGACAGGGCCCGTTTCTATTTAGGTGGTGCGCCATCGGGTCAGCGCCCATTCCGTTTTCGGTTTGTCTCGTCCTCCAGTTTGTCTAAATCTGTAACACCAAGACCGATATTTGGCATCTAACTGTTACAGATTGAGATGAAACTTAGGGTGTTTTAGGAATATCTTGATCTGTAACATGTAGAAGCGGAATAGGCCTCTTGCTGTTACAGATCGAGACAAGGGCGGGTGCGGACCTGGATGTCCTGCTCGAGCGTGGATTTCTGGACACGCGAGAGAAGAAAAACTTCCGACCGGAGAACGAGCGTGGATAATTAACTTGGATGGGGAGCTAAGGTAAACACCGATTGTCTATCGAAGGCTTTAGAAACAACGACCCCGATTTCATTGTGGAATCGGGGTCGTTTGTGCCTCAGGAATCCGAATGGATTAATCGAGCCCCTAAGGGACTTCTTGGGTTCTTGCTAACGGTCTGCCGAGGATGTCCCCAATGCAAACAGCGGGCATTTACTCAATATAGTTGGGATTCTTCTTGATAATCACGCGTGCAGCGATGAACGAGACGACGATGGCGATGACGGCGACAACGCACGCCAGTACGAAGTTGCCCATGGATCCATCGGGAGCGATAAAGATCAGCGCAGAAAGAAGACCGGGGCATGCTCCCGCAACATACTCCTTCAGGACGAAGATACCTGCAGGGAGTCCCGCGCAGAGGGCGCCGATTGCCGTGCCGACAAGCAGGCGGGGACGCTCGATGAGGCAGCCGTAAAATGCGGGCTCAGTTACGCCGCAAAGTGCGGTGACGGCAACCGTGGTGACCATACCTCTCTTCTCCTTGTTGCCTTTCATTGCAGTTGCCAAGGCGAGACTCGTGCCGCCAATGCAGAGGTTTGAGATGAAGCCAAAGATGATGGGCGCCCAGCCGAGCTGCGCCAAGCTCGTAACTTCGATCGCGATGTAGGCCTTATCAAGACCGAGCATGACAAAATAGGGGTTAAGGGCTGCAAGGATTGGAGTAGCGATAAATGCCACGTTATCCATGAGCCACGTGGCGGCATCACTCAGCGCGTAGCCCATCATGCTGCCGGCGGGGCCGAGGATAATCAGCTCAACAGGCACGACGATGAACATGGTGAGCAGCGGCTTCAAGAACAGTTTGGTAATGTCGGGGATGATTTTCTGAAGACCGCGATCAACAAAGTACATGAACACAACGCCCAGTACGATTGGCACCACCGTGCTCGAGTAGTCATTCGTCGGGATGGGGATGCCAAGAAAGTCGAGACCCTCAGCACCGCTAATAGACGAGCTAATCATGATTGCGCCCAGCAGTGCGCCCATGATAGGCTGCATCTTCATGACGGCGGCGAGCTGATAGCCGAGGTAAACGGGCAGGAAGCTAAATGAGGCGCTGAAGATCGCCAGCAGAACCTGGGCGGTTCCGCTATCGGTGCTCAATCCACAATAATTGACCAGGAGATTCTTGATCGAAAGAATGAGTCCGCCAACGATGAGCGCCGGGACGATGGGCATGAATACCTGTGCAGAGACGTTCCCGAATTTCTCAATCAAGCCCATGGCGGTGTTACCGCTTTTAATGCCTTCTGCAAGGTCTTTGGCGGTTTGGGCATCGTCGGCAACCGTGCCACCGCCGACTTCGATTCCCGCGAAGTCGAGGAAGTCGTTGTAAGCCTCGGTGACGTTGGGGCCGATGATCACCTGAAGCTGGCCATCGCTGACTACTGCCCCGAGCGCCTGGTCGGCCGATTTGGCGAGCTGGAGATCGATGATCGAGGTGTCTCGTGCGTCGATGCGAAGGCGCGTCGCACAATGAGTTACCGATGTAATGTTTTCTGGCTCTTCGGTGGTTTCTGTGGGAGAGATTCCGGCATAGGCCCAGCTCAGCGGG
>CAJKZP010000118.1:0-5730 GCA_905204415.1 uncultured Collinsella sp.
CAGCCGACGGCACGGGCCTCTCCCTGAACCCCAAGGCGCCGCACGCGCCCAAAGCCGCGATGGCGATCGAACTGTGGGCAGAGAAGCGCGCGCAGCTCGAGAACGGCAAGATCGACGCCGACGAATACGAGGACTGGAAAGCCTCGCTGTAGCGGCTCTCCGCATTTCGCGATCAACGCAACCGAATCAGGACGGTGGACCAGGCGGCGAGCGCCGCTCGGGCCTGCGTAAGCTGAGTTTTTACTCCCCATTGCATGCCAAGGCATTTCCGGCGCACCTGGGGAGTAAATGACGCGGTGGCTTACACGGCGGCACGCGGCAGTACGCCGCGGCATTTCCCCTGGTTACTCCCGTTTTCATTGAGGCGGCGAGATTCTTTACTCCCCATTAACCACCTGGGAAAACGCTGTGAGAAGACCGCCGAAAAGCCTATTGAGTTCGATTTGAGTTTCACAGGCCCCGAAACGGCCCCGTTTGGCTCTCGGAGACAAAAATCGCGCGTCTACTCACTTGGGATGAATCCTTACTCCCGTTCCTCCGAATGCCGCACCGTGCCTTGCCGTCTTGAAACACGGGGGAGTAAATTGCGAAATCGCAGGTGAAAGGGAGTAAAACGACAAAGAAAAAGCCTCCGTCCCAACGCGGGAACGGAGGCTCGGTTATCGTATTTACTCACCAACATCGCTGGCGGCTTTGCCATGACTCTCGTACGAAACGAAACTCAGCGGCACAGTGCGGCACTCAAAAATGCAGGTCAGAACCCTATCAGCCTACTCCCACTCGATGGTCGCAGGCGGCTTGGACGTGATGTCGTAGCACACGCGGTTGGCGCCGGGAACCTCGGCCACGATGCGGCCGGAAATGCGGGCCAGCACGTCGTAGGGCAGCTTGGCCCAGTCGGCGGTCATGGCATCGCTGGACTCGACGGCACGCAGGATGATTGGGCGCTGATAGGTGCGCTCGTCGCCCATAACACCGACGGACTTGATGTCGGGCAGGACCGCGAAATACTGCCAGCAGCTGTGCTCGGAGTTGCGCTCGCCAGTCTGCTCAAACAGACGCTGGTTGTAGGCGTCGAGCTCCTCGCGCACGATAGCGTCAGCGTTCTTGAGGATCTCGAGCTTCTCCTTGTCGACCGCGCCGATGATGCGGATGGCAAGACCCGGGCCCGGGAAAGGCTGGCGGAACACGATGTGACCCGGCAGTCCGAGCGCCAGACCAAGCGCGCGGACCTCGTCCTTAAAGAAGTGGTCGAGCGGTTCAATGAGGTCGAAGTGCACGCCCTCGGGGAACGGGATCAGGTTGTGATGGCTCTTGATGGTGGCCGTCTTGCCGCCAGTCTTGCGAGCGCCGGACTCGATGATGTCGGGGTAGATGGTGCCCTGAGCCAGGTACTTGACCGGCTTGCCATCGGTCTCGAGCTGCTGCGCCACGGCGAAGAACTCTTTCCAGAACTGCGTACCGATGATGCGGCGCTTCTCCTCGGGCTCGGTCACGCCGGCCAAAAGCTCGGCATAACGGTCCTCGGCGTGGACGTGGATAAAGTCGACGTCAAACTGCTTGGTGAAGACCTCCTCCACCTGCTCGGGCTCACCCTTGCGCAGCAGACCGTGGTTGATGAACACGCAGGTCATCTGCTTGCCCACGGCGCGGGCGCCCAGCGCAGCCACGACGGAGGAGTCGACGCCGCCGGACAGGGCCAGAATCACGCGGTCGTCACCGACCTTCTCGCGGAACTCGGCCGTCATGGTCTCGACCAGGTTGTCCATGCTCCAGTTGGGCTCAAGGCCGCAGATCTCAAACAGGAAGTTGCTCAGCAGCTGCTGACCGTACTCGGAGTGCTTGACCTCGGGGTGGAACTGCGTGGTGAAGATCTTGCGCTCAACGCACTCCATGGCAGCAACCGGGCACACGTCGGTGCTGGCGGTAACGGTAAAGCCCTCGGGCACCTCGGAAACGGCGTCGCGGTGGCTCATCCACACGGTCTGCTCCATAGGCGTGGAGTTAAAGAGCTTGGCGCCGGCCGTACGCGTGATGGTGGCGCGGCCGTACTCGCCTACCTCGGAGTGGCCGACCTTGCCGCCGAGCGTCACGGCCGTGATCTGATGGCCGTAGCAAAAGCCCAGGACGGGAAGGCCCAGGTCAAAGATGGCGGGATCGATAGACGGAGCGTCCTCGGCATACACGGAAGCCGGGCCGCCGGAAAGGATGAGCGCAGAGGCGTTCATTTCGCGAATCTCGTCGGCCGAGATGTCGCAGGGGACAATCTCGGAATACACGTTGAGGTCGCGGACGCGGCGGGCAATGAGCTGACCGTACTGCGCACCAAAGTCGAGTACGAGGACCTTTGCGGAAGCCTTTTGATCCATGGTTTCCCCCTCTTGTTGGCGGGGAGCCGGTGCCCACCCGCGCGAATAAACGAAAACAGCTTACATAGTGTACACGTTATATGGGGTTTCTCGTCCCTCGCAGCCATCAGCGCACGGCAAACGCACGACCTGGGCCCCTATTTGACGGTAATTGAAGTGTTACCAAACGTTACAGATGATGTAATACGTTTGAACATTCGTCGCCCTGTGCCACAATACTGCCGAACGACTCCGCCTCTGCGGCGGCAAATACGATAGGAATACCAGCATGAAGCGCATCCTTCTCATCGCCACGGGCGGCACCATCGCATCGACCGAGGACGGCAACGGCCTCTCCCCCGCCCTGACCGGTGAGGAGCTCGCCCAGAGCGTCCCCGAGATCTCGGGCCTCTGCGAGCTCGACGTCATGCAGCCCATGAACATCGACAGCACCAATATGCGCCCCAGTGACTGGATGCGTATCCGCGACGTCGTCGTGGAGGGTTATGCCGACCACGACGGCTTCGTGATTCTGCACGGCACCGACACCATGAGCTATACCGCGGCAGCGCTTTCCTACCTGATTCAGGACAGCCACAAGCCCATCGTGCTCACCGGCTCGCAAAAGCCCATGGGCAATCCCTTTACCGACGCCAAGCTCAACCTGTACCAGAGCCTGCTCTATGCGCTCGACGAGCACTCGCACGACGTCTCGATCGTGTTTGGCGGCGTAGCCATTGCCGGCACGCGCGCCCGCAAACAGCGCACCATGAGCTTTAACGCGTTCATTAGCGTCAACTATCCGCCCATCGCCTATATCCGCAATGACCGCATCGTGCGCAACGGGCTTCACGGCACGCATCAGGGCGAAAACCCGGTGCGTTTCTACGACAGCATCGACCCGCGCGTGTTTGTCCTTAAGCTCACGCCCGGCGTAAATCCGGGCATCCTCGACGCCCTTGCCGATAGCTACGACGCCGTGATTCTGGAGACCTTTGGCATTGGCGGTATCCCCGAGTTTGGTGAGTCGGGCGAGTCATTCCAAGAGGCAATTTTCCGCTGGGTCGATTCGGGCCGCACTGTCGTTATGACCACGCAGGTCCCCGAAGAGGGCCTCGATCTGGGCGTTTATGAGGTCGGCCGTGCTTACGCCGATCATCCGGGCATTCTGCGCGGCGACGACATGACCACCGAGACGCTCGTGGCCAAGACCATGTGGGCACTCGGCCAGTCACGCGATGCCGCCGAGATCCAGCGCCTGTTCTACAGCCAAGTCAACCACGACCGCATCCCGATGGCGTAACCACCGGTCAATAGGCGTCCTCTATTCAATACCCTCGAGAAGCTCAGATACCGTCATGCCGAGTGCGGGCGCGATCTTAAATAGAACCTTGAGCGTGAAATTTGCCGTCCCGTCTTCGATTCGGTCGAGATAGGGTCGGCTGATTCCTGTCGCCACACAAAAATCAACCTTGGAGATACCAAGGTCTCTGCGTGTCTCTTCGACCCGCCTGCCAAGAATCTGTTTCGCACGTTCGTCCATGCAGACGAGTTTGAAATGGGGCCGAACATAAACGTAAACTATAGTTTACGTTTTGCCGAATACACAGGAGTTTTCTATGTCGGGTTCTTCGGTCCGCACGTACCGAACCACGCTTCGCACAAACAGCGCACCACCCAAGCTCGTCGTCGTTGAAGCAGAATGCCTTTCGCCCGATGAGCGCACAGCATTTGCATTGCTATCAAGTCGCGTCGCCGCCGTTCTGGTCCCTTGCCCGGCGCAAGGCGAACTTGCCATCCAATGCCAGGCGCACAGCTGCTCACTCAATCAGGCTGCCGTAATCGCAACCAGCCAGCGCGGCCTGCCGCTCCTTTTAGAAGCCGGTACCGCACTCGCCCTTCGCGGCGCCGGATACGAAAACGAGGCCGCCGCCGACATGGTCTTTAAACCACGATCGAGCGGCGGCCTCGCAGCAGCCATTGAATATATGTGCAGGCTCGTTGCCTAAAAGGACAAGCTAGAAACCAAAGCCAAAGCCCGTTCCGGTAATCGCCGAGTACATAAAGTAAACGTTGATCACGTTGAGAAACACGCCCGTGATGCAACCGTTGCGCAGGTAGCGCTCACACACGATGCGCGCCATGGCGGCGGAGTCATCATTGTTTTTCGCCTGGCGTCCCGCCGTAAAGTACGTCGCCACGCTCAGCAGCAGGTTGAGCACCGGCAGTGCCAGCAGCTCGTAGCTCTTGCCCCAGCGCGTCACCTCGCCGGCGGCGTTAAACTTCGTTGCCACCTCGGGACCAATGTTGGGGATCACAAACGCTGCAACCACCAACGGAATCACCGCAAGCACCAGCAGCGCGATGCCCATGTAGCCGGCTTTTTTACCATACTTAAACATGCACGTCGTCCCTACACGTTAAAGCGGAAGTGCACGACGTCGCCATCGGCCATGACATAGTCCTTGCCCTCGATGCGCAGCTTGCCGGCGGCCTTGGCGCCCTGCTCACCACCGAGCTCGATGTAGTCATCATAGCCAATGACCTCGGCCTTAATAAAGCCGCGCTCAAAGTCGGTGTGGATGACACCGGCGGCCTGCGGGGCGGTCGCACCCTGGCGCACCGTCCAGGCCTTGACCTCCATCTCACCGGCCGTAAAGAACGACTGCAGGCCGAGCAGCTTGTAAGCGGCCTGTGCGAGCACGTCCAGACCGGGCTGTTCCAGGCCCAAGCTCTCCAGGTAGTCGGCCGCATCCTCGGGATCGAGCTCAGAAAGCTCGGCCTCTATCTTGGCGCAGATCGGCAGCGGCTTGACGCCATCGATGGGCGCCAGGTCCTCGTTGAGCATATCCTCGTCCACGTTGGCCACATACAGGATGGGCTTCATGGTGAGCAGGAACAGGCCCTTGGCAGCGGCGCGCTCCTCGTCGGTCATCTCCATGGACGCGGCGCGCTTACCCTCGTTGAGCCAGGCGAGTAGGCGCTTGGCGACCTCAAACTTGGGCATGAGCTCCTTGTCGCGCTTGGCCTCCTTCTCGAGCTTAGGCAGCTGCTTCTCGAGCGTGCCCATGTCGGCCAGGATAAGCTCGGTCATGATGGTGTCGGCGTCACCGGCGGGGTCGACGAACTCGCCCGTGCGGCCCACCTCGCGCATAACGTTGGGATCCTTAAAGTAGCGCACGACCTCGCAGATAGCGTCGGTCTCGCGAATGTTGGCCAGGAACTGGTTGCCCAGACCCTCGCCTTCGTTAGCGCCCTTCACCAGACCTGCGATGTCAACGAACTCGACCGTCGCCGGCACAATGCGACCCGGGTTAACGATGTCGGCAAGCTTTTGCAAGCGGCTATCGGGCACGTCGACGATGCCCACGTTGGGGTCAAT
>CAJKZP010000119.1:0-5680 GCA_905204415.1 uncultured Collinsella sp.
CCCCCGCCGCTCAGGCCGATTCCATCATTGCCGATGCTCAGCAGCAGGCCCTCACCATTGCCGGTGAGCAGGAGATTGTCCGCTTGGCGCAGCAGCAGGCCGACGACATTCGCGACCGTGCCCAGCAGTACGAGCGCGAGACGCGTTATGCCGCCGAGGATTACGCAGAGCAGGTCTTTACGCACCTTGAGGAGAACCTTAAGAGCCTGACCGGCACCGTCACCCGTTGCCGTCAGCAGCTCAACGAGGGCGCCGCCCAGCAGAACGGTCAGTGGTAATGGCTGAGTTCCCGAGCGTAACCGTCGATCTTTCCGAGCAACTCGAGTTTCCCGGAGACTCTTATCCGCTGACCGGCAAGGTCGATGTCGCCACCTTCACGGTTGGCGAGAAGGAGTACCAGCTGCAGGACGGCATTGCCTACGACGTTGTCTTTACCAACGCCGGTACCGGCGTTCTGCTCTCGGGCATGGTCCGCGCCCACGCCACCGGCGAGTGCGATCGCTGCCTGGAGCCCGCCTCGTTTGATATCGCAGGCGAGATCGAGGAGTTCTACCTCTTTGAGGAGCCCGAGGACCCCGAGGCCTACGAAGACGGCTACGAGTTGCTGGGCGAGGATCGCATCGTCGATCTGGGTGAGCCCATCAACGACGCGGTCGTCATGGACACGCCGTTCGTTGTCCTGTGCAAGCCCGATTGCCGCGGCCTTTGCCCCACCTGCGGCATCAATCTCAACGTCGAGCAATGCGATTGCGCCGCCCAGGCAGAGGCCGAATGGGCCGCTGCCACGGAAAATCCATTTGCAGCATTAAAGAATCTCAAGCTTGACGAGTAAAACTGTGGTAGTATCGCTACTTGCGCGTAATCGCCACACTGGATAGTTCATAAGGAAGGTCACTATGCCCGTACCTAAACAAAAGCAGGGTCGTATCCGCACCCATACCCGTCGTTCCGCCAACATGAAGATCTCGGCTGCGGCTCAGTCCACGTGCCCCCGTTGCGGCGCTGTTAAGCTCCCGCACCACGTGTGCCCCAGCTGCGGTTTCTACAAGGACCGCGAGGTTATCGTTACCGAGTAACTGTATACTCTGGATGCGATGCCGTTCCAACTGGAACCACAATGGCCGGCTCAATGAGTCGGCCATTTTTGTATAAGGAGCATATGAAATGAGTAACGTTCGCGTTTGTGTTGACGTTGTGGGCGGAGACGAGAAGCCCCAGGTTGTTCTCGATGGTATCGAGGCCGCGCTTGCGGCAGATCCCGAGATCGAGGTCTTGGCCGTCGGTCCCGCCGAAATCGTCAACCCCTTTGCCGCGGCGCATGCCCGCGTGGAGGCCCTGGAGGCCCCCGACGTCATCAGCATGGAGGACGATCCCATTCGCGCCGTGATGACCAAGCGCAAGTCCTCGATCGTGCTTGCGTGCCGTGCCATCAAGAAGGGCAATGCGGACGCGTTTTTCTCGGCCGGCTCGACCGGTGCCATGACCGCTGCCGCCACGGCCTACGTCACACCGTTTAGGTATTTGGCAGAGGGCAAGAAGCAGCCGGTCCGTCCGTGCCTGACCAACGCACTGCCCAATCGCGCCGGCGGCCTGACGGTGCTGTGCGATATGGGCGCCAATCCCGATGTCACGGTGGACGATATGGTGCGCTTCGCCCAGATGGGCTCTGCCTATGCCCGTGTGGTTTTGGGCATTGAGCATCCTCGCGTGGGTCTGCTTGCCAATGGCACCGAGGACGAGAAGGGCTCCATCTTTACCAAGTCGTGCTTCCCGGCCATGAAGGCAGCGGTTCCCGGCTTTGTGGGCAACTGCGAGGGCACCGATCTTACGTCGGGCAATTTTGACGTCGTGGTCGCCGATGGCATGTCGGGCAACATCGCGCTCAAGGCCACCGAGGGCGCTGCCAAGTTTTTGCTGCAGGAGCTCAAAGGTGCCTTTATGTCTTCGCTCGGCACGAAGATTGCCGCGCTGCTCATTAAAAAGCAGATGCGCGAGATTAAGGCCAAGCTTTCGGGCGATGCCAAGGGCGGCGCGATCCTGCTGGGCCTGCGCGGCGTCGTGTTGATCGGCCACGGTGCCACGTCGGTCGAGGCCGTCAAGAACGGAACGCTTGCCGCGGCCCAGGCCGTGCGCGCCGGGCTTGTCCAGGACGTTGCCAATTCCATGGACGGTATCGTTTTATAAGAGCCTCGTTACGTGGCTCAACCTGTACCGTGTGGGGTAGAATCGGAGCCGTATTGCAACGCGGCTCCGATTGCCGTGTTGTGTTGTGTTCCATGACATACGAGAGGAAGCGCTATGGACCGCTCCGAAATCTTCGATAAGATCGCCGAAGTCGCCGCTGACGTGCTCGGCGTCGATGTCGCCGACATTAGCGACGAGACCACTTTTGACGATCTCGATGCCGATTCGCTCGAGCGTCTGCAGCTGGTGACGGCCATCGAGGACGAGTTCGACCTCGAGATCGATGACGAGACCCTGCTGTCGCTCAACTCTGTCGCCGACGCCGTCGACGCGATCGAAAACGCCAAGGAGGCCTAAGTCTTGGCTTTGTCTGAACGACTCACGCGCGCCCAGGAGATCCTGGGCCATGAGTTCAATAACAAGGTGCTGCTGCGCGCGGCGCTCACACATCCCTCGGCTGTCGAGGGTCAGCCGGTCTCTGCCAGCTATGAGCGCCTTGAGTTTTTGGGCGATTCCATTTTGGGCGCCGTAGTGGCCCGTTCGCTCTTTGAGTCCTATCCCGAGTTTGACGAGGGCAAGCTCACGCGCCTGAAGGTGTCCCTTGTCTCGGGCGCCACGCTGTCCGAGGTATCGCACGAGCTGGGTATCGACGACATCATCATCTTTGGTGCTTCCGAGACCGGTACCGGCGCGCGCGGCCTGCACTCGGCGCTCGAGAACGTATACGAGTCGCTCGTGGGTGCGCTGTACCTGGATGCCGGCTGGGATGCGGCAGCGGAGTTCATCCACCGTACGCTTAAGCCGCACCTGGCCACCGAGCGTGCCGAGCACCCCGCGAACCCCAAGTCGTTCTTGCAGGAGTGCGTGCAGGCAGATGGCCACGAGCCTCCCGCGTATAAGCTGGTCGGCTCCGAGGGCCCCGCGCATGCGCCCACCTTTACCGCTGTGGTTCTCATCGACGGTATTCGCCAGGGCCGCGGCACCGGTTCCTCCAAGAAGGAGGCCGAGGGAGCTGCTGCGCTCGAGGCGCTCGACCGCATGGGCTACACCACCAACGGCGTGATTCTCAACAAGAAGCCTGTTTAAGCGAGGAACCGTGTATCTCAAGTCCCTCACGCTCAAAGGGTTCAAGTCGTTTGCCGACCGTGCCCATATGTCATTTGAGCCGGGCCTGACCGTCATCGTCGGTCCCAACGGCTCGGGAAAATCGAACATCTCCGACTCGATTCTGTGGGTCCTGGGCGAGCAGAGTGCCAAGCAGCTGCGCGGCCAGGCCATGGAGGACGTCATCTTCTCGGGCTCGTCGGCGCGCAAGCCGGTGGGTGTCGCCGAGGTCACGCTGGTGCTCGATAACTCGGACCATATGCTGCCCGTCGACTTTGACGAGGTCGCCATCACCCGTCGTATGTATTGCTCGGGCGAAAGCGAGTACCTCATCAACTCGAGCCCGTGCCGCCTGATGGACATTCAGGACATCCTGCACGATTCGGGCCTGGGCAAGGATACGCATTCCATCATCAGCCAGGGCAAGCTCGACGCCATTTTGCAGAGCCGCCCCGAGGAGCGCCGCGCCCTGATCGAGGAGGCTGCCGGCATCTCCAAGCACAAGCGCCGCAAGGAGCGTGCGCTCAAAAAGATTAAATCGATGGACGAGCACCTGACCCGTGCCCGCGACATCAATAAGGAGATCGCCCGTCAGCTGCGGCCGCTGGAGCGTCAGGTCGATCGCGCGCGCAAGTACAAAGAGCTGTCCTCGCGCGCGAACGAGCTTACGCAGATGCTGGCCGTCGACGAGCTCCGTTCGCTGCAGTCGCAGTGGAACGACCTGGAGAGCCGCTCCAAGGAGGGCGCTGCCGAGCTTGAGCTTGCGCAGTACCGCCTGGGCGAAAAGGAGCGCGAGCTCGAGAAGCTCCAGGTCATGCTCGAGGAAAAGGGCCTTTTTGTGGGCGATCTGGGCGAGCAGCGCCGCCATATGCAAGACGTGGTCGGCCGCATTAACTCCGATATGCGCCTGCTCGAGGAAAAAGGGCACAACATGGTGTCGCGCCTGTCCGACATGCGCGGCCAGATTTCGAGCTCCGAACATCAGCGTCGTCGCGTGGTCGAGGAGCTCGAGGATGCGCGTGCCCAGCTTGAGGAAGTTACCGGTGCGCACATGCAGGCCCAGGACGACGTTGACGCCGCCGGTCCTGCCGCCGCCCAGCTCCACGAGCGTCGCGTTGCGCTCGACAATCAGATTTCGCAGCTTACGCGCGAGCAGCGCGATGTGCAGCGTGCGGCCGATAACGCCGCGCTCGAGCTTGCCAAGGTGAAGGACTCGCTGAGCAACGCCGAGGTCGAGGACAACATGTACGCCTCGCGCCTGGAGCAGATCGACGAGCAGCTCGAGGAGGTCACGGCCTCGCTTGAGAGCCGTCGCGACCGCGCTGAGGAGCTCGAAGGCGCGCTCGATCAGGCTCGCCAAGCCCAGGTCGATGCGCGTGAGGCCACCGAGGTCGCCCGTGCGGCGTTGAAGGACCTGCGTAATCGCGAGAGCGAGGCGCGCAATAAACTGTCCGAGGTTCGCTCTGAGCTCGTGAGCCAAAAGAAGCTCGATGCCCGCATGGCTGACAGCTCGCCGCTGGTGAGCCGTCTGATGGGCGCGTTGGGCGATGATGTCTCGGGTCGTCTGGGCGATGTGCTCGAGGCCCCTCGTGAGCTCGAGGGTCTGGTCGAGCAGCTGCTTGCCGGCGATATCGATGCCCTGCTGTTTGATGACGCCGCCACGCTTGAGCGTGCCGGCCGTGCGGCTCTGGACCAAAAGAAGGCCTCAGGTGAGGCGCTGCTGATGGCGCGCGGCGTGAGCGGCGGTGCTGCTGCTAAGGGCGCTGCCGGTTCGCGTTTGGTCGATCGTCTGTCCGTGCGTTCCGGTTATGGCCCGGTTGTCGAGGCCGTCCTGGGCGGATATTACGTGGTCGATGACTTGGCTGCCGCGCTGGCGGCACCAGTCGTT
This sequence comes from uncultured Collinsella sp., assembly GCA_905204415.1. Classification (GTDB taxonomy): domain Bacteria; phylum Actinomycetota; class Coriobacteriia; order Coriobacteriales; family Coriobacteriaceae; genus Collinsella. The sequence goes on from CAJKZP010000119.1 coordinate 5,177, forward strand.
GACGGTGTGACCTATGTGACTCCCGATGGCGCCCGCGTGAGCTGTGGCGGCCTGGTGCGCGTTGGACTCGATGCCGGCGAGGCCTCGGGTGCCCTGGAGCGCAAGCGTCGTATTCGCGAGTTAGAGGGTCTGGAGCCCGATCTGGCTGCCGTGTTTGAGCATGTGTCGGATCAGGTCGTCGAGGTCAATGCGGCCGTCGAGGAGGCGCGTGCCGCCGAGGGCGATGCCGCCGGCGAGATTGCCCGTCTTGAGGGCGAGCGCCGCTCGCTGCTTTCCGAGATCGGCCGCCTGGAGCAAAGCGCCAACAATGCCGAGGTCGAGCGCGTGCGTATCTCCAAGCGCCGCGAGCAGGCCGCCGAGGCCGTTCGCGCTGCGCGTCCGCGCGTTGACGAGCTCACCCGTTCGCGCGACGAGGCCCGTGCGCAGACAAGCGACCTGGGTCTCCAGATTGCCGAAGCCAACAACGAAATAGGTCGCGTGCGCAGGAACGAATACGAGGGTGGC
>CAJKZP010000120.1:0-5508 GCA_905204415.1 uncultured Collinsella sp.
GCTGAGCTGGGCCTATGCCGGAATCTCTCCCACAGAAACCACCGAAGAGCCGGTTTTTGATGCATTGTTATCAAATAAAAGAGCTAACTATTATCGAGAGCCCAGTTCGTTATGTAAGCAGGAGATACCTATGCCTACTGATTCCATCCGCGATGCCGCTTTTTGCGATGTCTTGAACCGCGAGCTTGTCTGTGCGCTCGGCTGCACCGAGCCTATTGCCGTTGCCTATGCAGCGGCGCTGGCGAGCCAGACGCTCGGTTGCGAACCCGATCATATGGATGTTGCCTGCTCGGGCAATATCATCAAGAACGTTAAGAGCGTGACCGTGCCCAACTCGGGCGGCATGCACGGTATTGAGGCGGCGGCCGTGCTGGGTGCCGTGGGCGGCGACGCCAAGAGCGCGCTCGAGGTGCTCGAGAGCGTTGACGATAAAGACCGTGCTCGCGTGGCCGAGCTTCTCGCCGACGTCAGCTACTGCGATGTGTCGCTTGTCGAGGGCGTGCCCAATCTCTACATCAAGGTGACTGCCACGGCCGGGGGCCATACCGCGGTCGTCGAGATTACCGACCACCACACCAATGTCACGTGCCATACGCTCGACGGTATTCCGGTATGCGGCAAGTCGGCGGGGGAGTGTGCCGCCTGCGCCGAGCGCGTGGTGGCCGAGCGTGCGGCGGATAACGCCGATACGCCCATGTCGATTGAGTCAATCATCGACTTTATCGAGGACGGCGACATTGAGGGCGCCCGCGCTGCCGTTGAGCGTCAGATTGAGCTGAACGGCGCGATCAGCGCCGAGGGCCTGGCGCACGCTTGGGGTGCCGAAGTGGGCCGTACGCTGCTGGGTGCTCGTGCCGATGACGTCGCCTGCCGTGCCCGTGCCCGTGCAGCCGCCGGGTCCGACGCCCGCATGAACGGCTGCGCGCTGCCGGTCGCCATTGTGTGCGGTTCGGGCAACCAGGGCATTACCTGTGCATTGCCCGTTATGGAGTATGCCGAGTATCTGCGCTGCGACCACGATCGCCTGGTGCGCGCCGTGATGCTGTCCGATCTTATCGCTGTGCATATCAAGAGCTATATTGGTGCGCTCTCGGCGTTTTGCGGTGCTATTTGTGCCGCGTGCGGCGCCGGCGCTGCGATTACCTGGCTGTGCGGTGGTACGCGCGAGCAGATTGGCGCGACGGTCTCGAACACGCTCGGCAACGTTGGCGGCATCGTGTGCGATGGCGCCAAGGCGAGCTGCGCCGCCAAGATTTCCGCTGCCGTCGATGCGGCGATTTTGGGCCACGATATGGCCATGCAGGGCCGTGGCTTCCGTGCCGGCGAGGGCCTGATCCAGGATACCGTCGAGCAGACAATCGCCAGCATGGGCTACGTGGGCCGTGTGGGCATGAAAGATACCGACGTCGAGATCCTCAACATCATGATCGGCAAGACTCGAGTCTGCTAGTTACGCGGTTTTACCAAACCGCGTAACCAGTCGACGCTGCAAACGCCCCTAAGCGAGCAATCTGCCTTTCAATCGTCGGGCATGGCCAGAAGGCCTATGCCCTCCTCTTTCAAGGCACATTGCTCGCTTAGGGGCGTTTTCGCTGACTTATGCTCAACCTGCGGCGTTATTTTGTTTGGAGCGAGGGGTCCTAAGACAGTTCGTTGGCTACTTGGTGCTCGTAGAAGGCCTCGATTACGGCGTTAAAGTCGCGGGCGAAGTCTTCCATGGTTCCGTGCCAGGTGGCTCGGCTGGGTTTTCCCTGGCCAACATAGGCAGTTTGAATGCCGCAGGCGGGACTGGGGAAGTCGCGTTTGGGATCGTTGCCCACCATAAGGACCTCGTGCGGCTCGAGCCCCATCCCCTGAAGCTGCTCTAGATAGTAGGTGGCATCGGGCTTGCAGCGGGTGGCGTTTCCCATGTGCGTGACGAGCTCAAAGGGAGCGTCGGCCAGGTCGCCCCAACCCATGCGGCACTCGATGGCCCCCTGGGGAAAGCTGGGGTTGGTAAAGAGCGCGCAACGCAGCCCTGCGTCCTGTACGGCCTGGAGCGCGGCGTGTGCGCCCGGCATGGCGTGGGCGTTAATGACATCGTCGTTCTTGTATGGAAGAACTTCGCGGTCGTAGAAGGTAAACGCCTCGTAGATGAGGGGATCGGAGAGGCAGATGCCGCATCGGCGCTCGACCTCGGCGCGGTAAAACTCAAGATTGGTGCGATTGTCCGCGCCGCTTCGGCGATTGGCGTTGAGGTCGACCAAGATGGTGCCGAGGCGCGCCATCGTGCCGCCGCGGCTGCGGCGACCGATATCCGCGAGCATCGACGAGACATCCTTAAAATAGCGAAGGATGAACGCGTTGAGGTTGATGCTAAGAAGCGTCTCGTCCATATCGAAAACGACTGCTTTGAGCACGCGGGCACCTTTCTCGAAAAATCGCTCCAGAATCGTTGGCTCCGGATACTTTACCCCAAAGCTGTATGCCTAACTGTCTATCGTCAACTTATGGAGACGGTCGTCCACAAGATTGCGAAAAAGTCTCCATACGAGTAAAAAAACGCAGTTCACGCTTGAAATCGAAATGATTTCCCCGTAACCTATACGAACGTGATTGCATAAGCGTCACATTAGTATCTGTCGGCTCCCGAGTGTTCCTAAACGTTGTGTGCTTGTCGCACCCTTCTGTAGGTCCTAGCAATCGGGGCCCCGTAGTTCGAAAGGGGTCCACCTTTGAGTGAGATTCAGAACTCGTCCATTTTCTCTCTTGACGATGTCAACGAGGAGGAGATGAACAACCTCATCGACGGTACGATTACCGACTTTGATGAGGGCGATCTCGTTAACGGCACTGTCGTTAAGATCGAGCATGACGAGGTGCTCGTTGACATCGGATTCAAGTCCGAGGGCGTTATCCCGGTCCGCGAGCTGTCCATCCGCAAGGACGCTAACCCTGCAGACATCGTTGCACTCGGTGATCCCATCGAGGCTCTGGTTCTCCAGAAGGAGGACAAGGACGGTCGTCTGGTCCTGTCCAAGAAGCGTGCTGAGTACGAGCGTGCTTGGAACCGCATCGAGGAGAAGTTCAACTCCGGCGAGAACGTCGAGGGCGAGGTTATCGAGGTTGTCAAGGGCGGCCTGATCCTCGACATCGGCCTGCGTGGCTTCCTGCCCGCTTCCCTCGTCGACCTCCGTCGCGTCAAGGACCTCACCTCCTACATGGGCACCCGCATCGAGGCCCGCGTCATCGAGATGGACCGCAACCGCAACAACGTCGTCCTCTCCCGTCGCGTCGTGCTCGAGGAGTCCCGTAAGGCCGAGCGCTCCGAGATCCTGTCCAAGCTCAAGTCTGGCATGCGTCTTCAGGGCACCGTTTCCTCCATCGTTGACTTCGGCGCCTTCGTCGACCTCGGCGGTATCGACGGCCTCATCCACATCTCCGAGCTCTCCTGGAACCACGTCAACCATCCTTCCGAGGTTGTCAAGGTCGGCCAGGAGGTCGAGGTCGAGGTTCTCGACGTCGATCTCAACCGCGAGCGCATCTCCCTTGGTCTCAAGCAGACCACCGAGGATCCGTGGCGCGCACTGGTCAAGAAGTACCCCGTCGGCGCTATCGTCGAAGGCACTGTGACCAAGCTTGTCCCGTTCGGCGCTTTCGTCGACCTGGGCGAGGGCATCGAGGGTCTGGTGCACATCTCCGAGATGGCCAACAAGCACGTCGATCAGCCTTCTCAGGTCACCCACGTGGGCGACAAGGTTCAGGTCAAGGTCATGGAGATCGACCTCGACCGTCGTCGCATCTCCCTGTCCATGAAGTCTGCTGCTGAGACTCTGGGCGTCGAGATCGAGGTTACCCCGCTGCCTTCCGAGAAGAAGGACGAGGAGACCGACGCCGAGTAAATCGGTTTGACGATCACTTGTTTTAAGGGATCCGTCCGCAATGGACGGGTCCCTTTTTGCATTTGGCGCCGAGATGCGCGATGCTGCCCGGGCTATTCACAGGCTATTGGGGTTGTCGATGCATGAAAAATGCCGACATCCCGCCTCGGGGAGGAGGCGGGAACACACCGAGTAGACGGAGGGGTGTGGAGCGCGGTCGCGTCTCGACTGACGACGTTGCCCATCGACAACCCTATTGTACTGCATGGCGTGGTTCTTGGTTTATCGTGTCGAACGCTTGTGTTGTGCCATTGCCTGCGGCAACGGTGTGCTACACTCTTGCACTGCTGAGTGGGCCAGACGGTCGCGCGATGTGCTGCTTGCAGCACGCGTGAGGAAAGTCCGGGCTCCAGAGGGCGGGATGCCGGCTAACGGCCGGGCGGAGTGATCCGACGGAAAGCGCCGCAGAAAAGAAGACTCCCACCTGCGCCGCAAGGCGTAAAGGGAAAAGCTGAAACGGTGGTGTAAGAGACCACCAGCGTCGTGGTAACACGGCGGCTTGGCAAGCCCCATCCGGAGCAAGCGCGAATAGGAACGCTATGGGCCGGCCCGGTCCGCGTTCGGGTAGCGTGCGTGGAGCTGCACGGTAACGTTCAGACAAGATAAATGACCGTTCACGACAGAACCCGGCTTATCGGCCCACTCAGCTTTCTTGTTGACGCTGCGAACCCGTCAGCGCGGCAATCTGCCTTTCAAGCCTTCGGGCATGACCATAAGGTCAATGCCCTCGTCTTTCAAGGCACCTTGCTCGCGCTGACGGGTTCTCGCTTTCGTTGACGGAATCATCGGCGGTTCCGTTCTTGGCGTCTCTCTGTCTTTGCCTGGTCATTGACTTCGCCGTTCTATTTACCGGGGTTATCGGTACGGCCTTTGCCGTATTATTGAGGCTGTTTGTTGCCGCGCTTAGTTTTGTTGAGGGGCTTTGTTGGACAGCTATTTTACTCTGCAATCGAATATTGAGGCTTCGGGCGAGTTTGTGGACCGCAAGAGCCGGTTTATTGCCCAGCTGGTCCATATTGAGTCCGAGGATGAGGCGAATGCCTTTATCGAGATGGTTCGTAAGCGTCATTACGACGCTCGGCACAATGTTCCCGCGTGGATTTTGGTCGATGGACGCGAGCGCCAGAGCGATGACGGTGAGCCGAGCCGCACGAGCGGTATGCCGACGCTCGAGGTGTTGCGCGGCGCAGAGCTCAAAAATGTTTGCTGTGTGGTGACGCGCTATTTTGGTGGCACGCTGTTGGGGCCTGGCGGCTTGGTACGCGCCTACACCGCGGCGACGCAGGCGGCGGTGGCCGCGGCTCAGGAGGCCGGGCAGATCGTCGAGATGACAAGCGTCATGCCGGTTGACGTACATGTGGCCTATCCGCAGTATGAGCAGGTGCTTCGTTTGGCGCAAGATTCGGGTGCCAAGGTTTCGGATACCGATTACGCGGATGCCGTGACGATTCATTTGGTGTTTAAGGCGGGGGAGCAGGAGTCATTTTGCGCTAAGATGCGCGAGCTTATGGCGGGGCGCGAGGAGATTGAGGTCGGCGCTCCCGAATTTGCCGAGTTCTAACGGCGACGGCCGGCGTGCTTTTGGATG
>CAJKZP010000121.1:0-5439 GCA_905204415.1 uncultured Collinsella sp.
CTGAGCTGGGCCTATGCCGGAATCTCTCCCACAGAAACCACCGAAGAGCCGAAAATTTTTGCCGTTCGCATGCCCCAGAGTGAGGCCGCGGGTATCGCCATGTCGATTATCAATGCGGCGATTAAGCCGAGCGAGCGGCGTGTACTTGCCGAGCAGCACGAGGAACATCTTCTCGATATGACGGTTGCGATTATTCAGGAAGAGTTGGGCGTGACGGTCGATCGCTCGTCGTTTGCTTTTACTCGCTTTGCCACCCATGTGCGCTATCTGCTCGATCGCGTGGCAAAGAAAGAGCCGATTGACACCGAGAACTCAGGTCTTTACGACGTGCTCGTGGAGCAATATCCTGCGGCATCGCGCTGCGCTTATCGTATTGACGCTCTGACTCAAGAGGCCTTTGGCGAGCCATTGGCCCAAGAAGAGCTCGTCTATCTGATCATGCACGTGAATCGCGTGGCTCCTGCAAGCTTGAATAAATAGGTTCTCTGGCGTTTTATTTCCGTCATAGTGACCGTTCGCGGGTCGTTTCCTACCGTTTGTCGGCAATCTGAGCCACAGTAAACGTATCTGCCGCATATACTCGCCGTGTGTTGGGTGTTACTCACGGTGCAGCTCCGAGAGGCACTACCGATTCTGCCGAGGCCATTATTGGGTCTCCGTCGGTTGTGCGTGGGGCTTTTTTCATGTCGATCCACCCGGGAATCACATGCAATGAAATCTCTTGCCAAAGGGCGTCGCGCGCTGCGCAGGCGCGAGCGGAATCGTGCGTCTTGATGCTGTGAAGCCCCACAGACCTTTAGTTGGAAGAGAAGGGATTCGACATGGCTGTCGATAACAAGAAGATTGCCGAGGATGTGCTTGCTGCCGTCGGCGGCGCCTCCAATGTGACGAACGTGACGCACTGCATGACCCGCTTGCGTCTGAACCTCAAGGATCAGTCCATCCCCAATGACGATGAAGTTAAGAAGATCAAGGGTGTACTGGGTGCACAGTGGTCTGGCGGCCAGTATCAGGTCATCATTGGCCAGAACGTACCGAAGGTCTACGACGCCGCCATTGCGCTGGGAGTTAAAGGCGAAGGCTCCATTGACGAGAACCTCGATGGCGGCACCAAGGAGCCGCTGACGCTCAAGACTGCGGGCAACAAGATCCTCAACTATCTCTCCAAGACCATGGTCATGACGATCCCCATCATCATGGGCGCTGCCATGTTCCGTACCATCGCCGTGGTTTGCGGTGACGGCATGCTCGGTATTTGGTCTGCCGACTCCGACATCTACAACTTCTTCTACAACTGGATTTATAACGCTGGCTATTATTTCCTTCCCGTTTATTTGGGTTGGGCTGCTGCGAAGCAGCTTGGCTGCAGCCAGCCACTCGGCATGATGCTCGGCGGTGTGCTCATTGCTCCTGAGTTCATGACGTTGGTCAACGCTGCGGTGGATTCGAGCGTAACGACCACCATGGTCTACGGCGTACTGCCGGCCCAGCTGAACAACTATTCCTCCACCGTGCTCCCCATGGTTCTGTCCATGCCGGTGCTTATGGTCGTCGAGAAGTTCATGAAGAAGGTCGTTCCCGACATGCTCTCTACGGTGTTTGTACCCGTGGGCACCATGGCCGTCATGATTCCCGTTTCGCTGTGCGCTTTGGCTCCGATTGGCTCCATCCTGGGCAGCATGGTCGGCAACTTTATGTTCGGTCTCGGTAACGCCGGCGGCATCGTCACCATCCTCTCCCTCGTCGTCATTGCCGCACTTTGGGAGTTCCTGGTTATGACCGGTATGCACCAGGTCCTGCTTGCCCTTGGTATTGTGCAGCTGCTCACCCTGGGCTCCGACTCCTGCGTTATGGTCGCGGCCGGTATCTCTCAGTTCGCTACGTGGGGCATGGCCTTCGGTGCCTTCCTGCGCCTTAAGGAGACCGACGAGAAGGGCGCCATGCTCGGCTTCTCGCTCTCCGGTATCGTGGGCGGCGTGACGGAGCCCGCACTGTATGGCTGTGGCTTTAAGTACACTCGCTGCCTGGGCGCCATGGTTGCCGGCGGTGCTATCGGCGGTTTGATCGCAGCCCTCACCAATGTGACAACGTATGTTCTGGGCGCGACCAATATTCTGGGCGTCACCGGCTTTGTTGCCGGCGGAACGGCTAATCTCGTCTGGGCTTGGTTTGCATCGGGCGCTGCATTTGTTGCCGCCGCTGCCATCGCCTACCTCTTTGGCTTTAGCAAGGATCAGCTCGAGGAAGATGTTGCTGCCGCTAAGGCTTAAGACATCTGTTTAGGTAGGATAATTACCTGGGGCACTTGGCTACACTCCAAGTGCCCCTTTCCATAGATTGGAGTCGTTATGAAGCAATTGCTTATTCGTGCCGATGATATCGGTTATTCGTATGCTGTTGACCTGGGGATTGCCCGAAGCGTCAACGAGGGCCTGGTGCGCTCGGCGGGCCTTATGCCTAATATGCCCGAGGCCGAGCGTGGGTGGTCGCTCGTGGCGGATGCCGATATTGCAGTGGGCCAGCATACCAACGTGTGCCTGGGCAAGCCGTGTGCCGACCCGGCGCTCATCCCGAGCATGCTCAACGAGAGCGGCGAGTTCCATAGCAGCCGCACCTTTCGCGAGCATTTTAAGCGCGGCGAGGAGCTGATAGACTTCGACGAGGCCTGCATCGAGATCCGTGCGCAGCACGACCGCTTTGTCGAGATTGTGGGCCGCGAGCCCGATTACTTCGAGGCCCATGCCGTCATGAGCAAAAACCTTAACCGAGCGATCTCGGCGGTTGCCCAGGAGCTGGGCCTTAAGGAGCAAAAGGCAAGCTTCGACCCCACGGCGGTGGTGCATTGCGGAGATACCGACCTGCGCATGGTGATGCGATCGATGGAACCGGGCTACGAGCCTAAAGAAGCAATCATGCAGACGGTTCGCGAGATGGTGGGCGGCGAGACGGTCGTCTTTGTGTGTCACCCGGGCTATCTTGATCGCTTTATCCTCGAGAACAGCCCGCTTACGACTGATCGTACCAAGGAAGTCGATGCGCTGATCGATTCTGAGCTGCGCGCTTGGCTCGAGTCTCAACCCGATCTTCGCCTGATCGACTATCGCGACCTGTAAGAGCTCAAGCCAGCACAAGGGGAACAGGCACCTTTGCGGTGGTTCTGGCGCCGTTACCATTATGGTGGCGGCGCCTTTTTTGTCCGTGCGGCGCGGTAGAGTGTAGTCGGTTGAAATTTGCGTCCATCGAGGAGCTGTTATGAACGAGATCAAGTGCCCGCATTGCGGCGAAGTTTTTAAGGTCGATGCGTCCGGCTATGCGGACATCGTCAAGCAGGTGCGCGATGCTGAGTTCTCGCGCGACCTGGACGAGCGTGTGAAGGCGGTCCAGCGCGAGGGCGAGCAGGCGCTGGAGCTTGAGCGCTCGCGTTCGACGGCTGCCCTGCAGGAGGCGGAGTCTCAGCGCAATGCACAACTCGTTGAGCAGAAGAATGCTGCGGCTCGGGAGTTGGCACAAGAGGTCGCCAAGCGCGATGCCGAGCTTGTCGAGCTGCGCGCCAAGCTCGAGGGCGCTGCCGCAGAGCGCGAGAGTGCAAGCCGGCGTGCGGCGGTTGAGGCCCGTGCCGATGCTCAGAAGGAGAATGCTGAGCTTCAGCGCGAGATCGACAATTTGCGTGCGCAGCTGGGGCGCAAAGATGACGAAGCCAAGCTTGCCGAGTCGGCGGCGCGCAACGCTGCTCAAAACGATTTAGCTGCACGTGATGCCCAGATTGCCGAGCTGCAGGCCAGGCTTGCCGCAGCGGACAAGGCTCAGGAGATGGCGCTTGCCGCTGCCGCGGCAGAGTCGCAGCGTGATCTCGATGCCGCTCGCAGCGAGGCCGAACGTGCACTTGCTGACTACCGCGCGACGGTACAGGAGAAGTTTTCCGCCGCAAAGGCACAATCTGAGCAAGAGGCTCAGGGTCTGCGTGCCCAGCTGCGCGAGCAGGAGCTGATGGCAAAAATGAACCTGTCGGAGGCAGTCGCCGCGGCGGAGCGAGAGCGCGACGAGGCGCGTGCGAAACTGACGAGTGAGCTGGCAGTGCGCGATTCGCGCGAGGAACAGGCAAAGGCGGCACATGAGCTCGAGCTTGCTCAAGCCAAGCGCGCGAGCGATGAGCTGATCCGCTACAAGGATGAAGAGATTGAGCGCCTTAAGGACATGAAGGTCCGCCTGTCCACCAAGATGGTGGGCGAGTCGCTCGAGCAGCACTGCGAGACCGAGTTTAACCGTCTGCGCATGACGGCGTTTCCTAACGCGTACTTCGAGAAAGACAACGATGCGTCCGAGGGTACCAAGGGCGACTTTATCTTCCGCGAGTGCGACGCGAGCGGCAACGAGATCATCTCGATCATGTTCGAGATGAAAAACGAGAACGACGAGACCGCGACCAAGCACAAGAACGAGGACTTCTTTAAGAAGCTCGACCACGATCGCCGCCAGAAGGGCTGTGAGTATGCAGTGCTCTGCACCCTGCTGGAGCCCGAGAGCGAGCTCTATAACGCGGGTATTGTCGACGTGAGTTACCGCTATGAGAAGATGTACGTGATCCGCCCGCAATTCTTCATTCCCATGATCACGCTGCTGCGCAACGCCGCCATGGGCTCGCTGCGCTATAAGCAGGAGCTGGCGGAGTACAAACAGCAGAATATCGACGTTACGAACTTCGAAGCCAAGATGGAGAAGTTCAAGGACGGCTTCTCGCGCAACTACAACCTGGCGAGTAAGCAGTTCGAGTCGGCGATTAAGGAGATCGATGCCGCCATTAAGCAGCTCGAGAAGACCAAGGACGACCTGCGTCGCAGTACCGAGAATCTGCGTCTGGCCCACAACAAAGCCGATGAACTCACCATTCGAAAGCTCACGTGGGGCAACAAGACCATGAAGGCTGCCTTTGACGAGGCACGTGAGGCTGCGCCGGAGACAGGTGATGAACCAGCCGAGGCGGATTCGTATGAGGTCGAGGATGCCGAGTAAGACATAGCGTATAGTGCAAAAGCGGGGCCGTTGGCGATGTTGCTAGCGGCCCCGCTTGTTTCGTTCCAGTATGTTCGGCTAGTCCTCGAGCAGATCCTCGATAAAGCCGACGCGGTAGTTTTTGAAGATGACCTCGCCGCCATCCTGCGTGGCATCCAGGTCGACATCGCCCATGATGCCAAAGTCGTGGTCGCCATCCTCGTCGGCAAAAATCTGGTGCACGTGCCACACGTGATCGGTCTTCTCGTCGCTCTCATCGATGGAAAACATCGCGGCGCTGCGGGCATCTCCGTCGGTGAGGATTTCCTCGTGCTGCTCGTGGTAAGCGTCAAGTGCTTTTTGCCAGCGGATCTCGCTCATGCCCCAGTCGTCGTCGAGCTCGCCCAGGTCGCGAACGTGCTCGCGAGCGGCAAGGGTCACGCGGCGGAA
>CAJKZP010000122.1:0-5374 GCA_905204415.1 uncultured Collinsella sp.
GACTGAATGCCCGCCGCCTGGAACAGGCCTGGCACCACGGCGGACTGTCCAATAAAGAAGTCGTTCGTCCCCTTAATGACCGGGCGTCCGCCGGCAAATGCGCGCACCACGCGGCGCGTGTCCAGGTCGGGCACCAGCTTGCGCGCGCCGGTCAGCAGCGCGTCGACATCGGTCGCGTAGGTCTGCGTGTCGCCGGGCTCGCGCACGGCGGCCGTCGCGGTAATCACGGTGTTGCCATGTACGGTGCTCGTGACAATAACTCCCTTGGAGACCGGCGTGGGAACGGGATAGAGCGGCATGAGCGCACACGGCTCCTTGTCCAGTACCACAATGTTGCCCTGGCGCCAGACCATTTGGAACTCTTCGGCGCCCGCCATATGCGAGATGTCCGCGGCACCGTTGCCCGCGGCGTTAATCAGGTAACGGCAGCGCACGTCGCCGGCTGGCGTCACCAGCGTAAAGCGTGCAGCCCCGTCAGTTGCCTCGCTGCCAGAAACCTCAATCGCCTCCACCGGTGTGGAGCGCATAAACGTCACGCCGTTGGCGACCGCGTTCTCCAGCGCGGCGATGGCCACTTCAAACGGGTCGACGTAACCGGTCGAGGGGCACCACAACGCACACGTCGCCCTGACGCTCGCGCGCGGCTCCAGCTCGTGGATGCGGTCGGGGCCAATGATCGCCAGCTCGGGCACGCCGTTGGCCAGGCCATTCTGACGCAGCTTCTCCAGGTGCGCGCGGTCTTCGTCGTTAAACCCCAGCACCATCGAACCGGTTCGGCAAAACAAAAATCGCAGCTCCTGGGCCCAGGTGCCATACAGCTCGCAACCACGGGTGTTGACCTGCGCCTTTACCGTGCCCGGCGCAGGATCGTAGCCGGCGTGCACCAGGCCGCCGTTGGCCTTCGACGCGCCCAGCGCGATATCGTTGGCCGCCTCGACCACACAAATGGAAAGGTCATAGCGCGCGAGCTGCCGCGCGATGGCGCACCCGGTGATGCCCGCGCCCACAATTGCGATATCAAACGTTTCCGTCACAGTGCCTCCCAGAAGAGTTGACAGGCTGTCAATAGGACTATCCTACGGTCTGCACGCCCCCAGCGCAGCGGCAATGCGGCGAACAGCCCCGCAACAACCGCCAACGGCAGGCGAGGGCCGGCCCAGCACGTATGCCGGTCACGTTAGACCGTGAGATCCCCCCACCCAACCTCGCGGTCTGCGCCGCCACCTGATGCAGACTGAGATGTTGCGTCCAGAGGCGCACGTTCGTCTCGGTCTGTAACAGTAGGAGGGGAATTGCGGTCCTACGCGTTACAGATCGAGACGTTAGCCCGTCGGGTTATTCGTATGTCTCGATCTGTAACAGCTGACAGGGTTTTTGGGTCCTTTCTGTTATAGGTTGAGACAAACTTTCCGATGGATTCTGGTTGTCTCGATCTGTAACAGTAAGAACTGTTTTTGGGTTTTAGATGTTACAGATCGAGACAAACTTTCCGACGGATTTTGAATGTCTCGATCTGTAACAGTAAGAGGGGTTTTGGGGCCCAAGATGTTACAGATCGAGATTGAAGTCGGGGAGGGACCCCTGTGTCTCGATCTGTAACATCTAGGCCCGGATTTCGCCTCTACCTGTTACAGATTGAGATGTTTGTGTCTGTGGCCGCCACTGGGTCCCACCAGGGTCCCGCTCGAACGACCCCCGTGTTACACTAGACCGGACTGTAAATATTCCGAAAGGTACACCTCAATGTCCAAGTACATCTCCGAGCTCATGTCGCCGCAGCTTATGGGCGTCATCTATGCCTTTGTTGGCTTTATCATCGCCCTGTACGTGCTGTCGGTCGTCTATGTGTTCATCGACGCTCGTCGCCGCGGCGCCAGCGCCTACGTGGCATGGGGCATCATTGCCCTCATCCCGTTTGTGGGTCTCATCGCCTATCTGGTCCTGCGCCCGCACTCCTACGCGTCCGACCGCGAGGAGCAGGAGCTGGACATGGCCCTGCGCGAGCGCCAGCTTGCCCAGTACGGCACCTGCCCGCAGTGCGGCGCGCCCATCGAGAAGGACTTTGTCGTCTGCCCGGTGTGCGACACCCAGGTTCGTAACGTGTGCCCCAGCTGCCATCGCCCGCTCGATGCGCACTGGAAGGTCTGCCCCTACTGCCGAACTCGCATCCAGTAACGCATCCATCGCCGGACCGGCCGAAAGCCGCGGACACCGCGCGCCCCGCAGCCCCGCCCCACACGATGAAGCATGCGTAGAAAATCGCCCGCCGTGCCATTAAGGTGCGGCGGGCGCTTGTATACCAAGGCAACCTGCCTATAATGATGCAAGTCAAAAACGCTGAGCGCATCGCACGCACTTGCATCAGGCATCCGAGAGGAGAAAACATACCCATGAAGGCACTCTACAATGACGGTTCGGTGGCCGAACTCCCGCAGGACGAGGTGACGCCCGCCATCCGCCACTCCGCCGCGCACATCATGGCGCAGGCCATCAAGCGTCTCTATCCCGAGGCCGACTTTGCCTACGGTCCTGCGACCGACAACGGTTTTTACTACGACGTCGACCTGCCCGAGGGCGTCAAGATCAGCGAGGACGACTTCCCCGCGATCGAGGCCGAGATGAAGAAGATCGTCAAGGAGAACCTCAAGTTCTCCGTGTACGAGAAGCCCCGCGCCGAGGCCATCGCCCTTATGGAGGAGCGCGGCGAGAAGTACAAGGTCGAGCACATCGGCGACCTGGACGACGACGCCCGCATCACCTTCTACCGGCAGGGCGACTACATCGACATGTGCGTCGGTCCCCACATCTGCTACACCAAGGCCCTCAAGGCCTTTAAGCTCACCGGCGTCTCGGGCGCCTACTGGAAGGGCGACAAGGACAACAAGATGCTCACCCGCATCAACGGCGTCGCCTTTGCCACCAAGGAAGAGCTCGTCGAGCACATGCACATGCTGGAGGAGGCCAAGAAGCGCGACCACCGCAAGATCGGCCGCGAGATGGACCTCTTTATGATGCGCGACGAGGCCCCCGGCTTCCCGTTCTTCCTGCCCAACGGCATGATCCTTAAGAACACGCTGCTGGACTACTGGCGCGAGATCCACCACAAGGCCGGCTACGTGGAGATCTCCACGCCGCTCATCATGAACAAGCAGCTGTGGAAGACCTCGGGCCACTGGGACCACTACAAGGACAACATGTACTCCACCGTCATCGACGACGAAGAGTACTGCATTAAGCCCATGAACTGCCCGGGCGGCGTGCTGGTGTATGCTTCCAAGCCGCACTCCTACCGCGAGCTGCCCATCCGCGCCGGCGAGATTGGCCTGGTGCACCGTCACGAGCTGCGCGGCGCCCTGCACGGCCTGTTCCGCGTGCGCTGCTTTAACCAGGACGACGCCCACCTGTTTGTGCGTCCCGACCAGCTGACCGACGAGATCGTGGGCGTGGTCAACCTCATCGACTCCGTGTACCAAAAGTTTGGCTTTAAGTACCACGTAGAGCTTTCCACCCGCCCCGAGGACTCCATGGGTTCGGACGAGGACTGGGCTCGCGCCGAGGAGGGCCTGCGCACCGCTCTGGAGAAGTTGGGCATGGACTACGAGGTCAACGAGGGCGACGGCGCCTTCTACGGCCCCAAGATTGACTTCCACCTGGAGGACTCGCTCGGCCGTACTTGGCAGTGCGGTACCGTCCAGCTTGACTTCCAGATGCCGATCAACTTTGATCTGGAGTACGTGGACGCCGACGGCACCAAGAAGCGCCCCATCATGCTGCACCGCGTATGCTTTGGCTCCATCGAGCGCTTTATCGGTATTCTGATTGAGCACTTTGCGGGCAAGTTCCCCACCTGGCTAGCTCCCGTGCAGGTCAAGGCGCTTCCCGTCTCTGAGAAGAGCCGCGACTACGCCCACGAGGTGTGCGCCAAGCTGGAGGAGGCCGGCATTCGCGTGGTCTGCGACGACCGCGACGAGAAGATCGGCTACAAGATTCGTGAGGCCCGCAGCATCGACCGCGTGCCCTACATGCTTATCCTGGGCGAGAAGGAGGTCGAGGCCGGCAACATCTCCGTCCGCGATCGCTCCAACGAGACCGTTCAGATGAGCGTCGACGAGTTTGTTGCGAAGGTGCTCGAGGAGATCAAGACCCGCGCCTAAGGCAAGCTTCACAACAACTAAAGGCGACCGTCCACAAAGGGCGGTCGCCTTTTTTAATCCCCAAACGAGAAAAGCCGCTGGATGAGCGGCTTTTTTGTTGCACAAAAAGGTACAGGTTTTTGTATCTTTCGACACAGGCCATTATACGAGCAATTTATTAACGTTTGCGCAGATTACGCAAAATGTACTGCCAGTAGATACATCTCCATACGCCTCTACAGAAACCTGTACTTTTGCGACTGCGCCTAGCTGCGAGCGAGAAGCCTGTTCTAAACGCCCCTGCATTTGCGTGCATCGCTAAGCAAGAGAAGGGGGCGAGAGATGGAACAGACAATGCGGCGCCAAGAGCAGCTGCCCGGTGCCTTTAGTGGCACTACTACCAACAGCCAGCATGGCCGCGTCCGCTGGTATCTTGTCCACACCCCCAATGGAAAAGAGCGAGAGACCTGCGAAAAGGTCCGCCGCATTATCCCGCACGAGTTGATGCAGGACGCTTTTGTGATGCAAAAGGAGTTCTGGTTTAAGCGGGACGGCTCCTGGTCGCTCCAAACCAAACCCATGTACAAGGAATATTTCTTCGTCGCCACGCACGATGCCGCTGCACTCGATAGGGCTTTGGCTCAGTTGAGCTTTGGTTGTCGCATCGCCGGTAGTAGGGAGCGGGCGTACATGCCCATGCCGGACGATGCACAGGACTGGTACCGCAGCGTGCTCGACGACGACGGCGTGGTGCGCAACAGCGTTGCGCGCATAGAAGACGGCGTGCTGCATATAGAGCAAGGGCCCTTGGTGGGGCAAGAGGCCCGTGTAAAGAAGATCGACCGTCATAAGCGCTGGTGCCTGGTAGACGTGGGCGAAGGCGACTCCGCATTTAGGGAGCTGCTTCCGTTGGACGTTCCCAGCAAAACGTAAGGGAGACGTTGCACTAGCTGTTCGTTCGCTTTTTTGAATTTACTGATTGGGGGATCCCTGGGGGACAGGGACGTACATTTGACTGTGGCTGCTAAGGAAATGACAGAGAGCAATGTGCCCGTGGGGGCGGCGCTGATTGCTCAGGCCATGGATCGGCGTGAGGGCGCCGGTCGCTACAAGGCCATGCAATCCATCGTGGATTGGGACCGCTCGCGCCTGGCCTACAGAGCGGTTAAGCGCGCGTTTGACATCGTTTGGCTCTTCGGTGGTTTCTGTGGGAGAGATTCCGGCATAGGCCCAGCTCAGCG
>CAJKZP010000123.1:0-5295 GCA_905204415.1 uncultured Collinsella sp.
CGCCACAAGCGGCTGCTGCGCCAACTGCCCGCATAGCCACTAATAACAACGTGGCCCCGCGATCAACTCCGATCGCGGGGCCGCTTCTTTGCGCTATGGGTCGATAATTATTTTTAAAAATTAGTATATTTTAAAATCCGCCCATACCGGCAGCATAAGGATCATCACAAGTACCATCGCTATACCAATGAGTAGACCCGATATAGTTACCAGCTGCATCATATTGATCTAATTGACGAATGACATACTTACCACCACTATTATTGGAAGAAGAAATACTGCTAGAAGATCCACCAGAATTATTATTAGAATAGTTACTACCGCTAGAATAACTATTCTGCTGAGAAGTCTGCTGTTGAGCTTGTGCTGTTACTTCCTCTTGAGCCTTCGCTTCAGCTTTTGCCTTATTTACATCATCAATACGAGTTTGATAACGACCAATCTGTTCATTGATTTGATCAATGAACTTCTTAGAATCCTTTTTGGCATCTTCAAAAATAAGCTTCTGATTATCCTTATTAGAAATATCATTAAGAAGACCATTGAGGCTATTAATATGCTGCTGGAGAGAGTCAGTATCTTCAGTAGAATTTACATCAAAATTAACATGGTCAGTTACAGAAGTATTCCACTCATCATTTTGAGCATTACGACAGTCTTTAATAATGGAATCGTATTTATTGAGCAACTTCGTCCAATCAGGGGAAGTGCCATCCGCATACTTAAAACTGTCATTAGAGATTTCTTTATTCAAAATCTCTTTATTATTTTGAGCATTTTTAATGGTATCAAGACGTTGCTCAAAAGTTAGTAACCCAGGATCAGCCTTAAAGGCAGCAACACTATCGCTAGCCTTTGAATACAAAACTTCAACCTGCTGATTATGTTCACTACATGCTTGCTTGTAATTGTAACCAGCATAACCACCGACACAACCAGCAATAAGCAGAGCAACAATACCGGCACCAATAATTACCCGCTTTTTAATCGAAGAATTCTCAACCTCTTCATTTTCCTGAGTATTATCTTCAGGATTGTCAATCTTGTCACTATTAAGATCGATCATTTTAGCCCCTCAATGTTAAATCTGCGAGCGGTTCACGCATCCAGAAACTTACCAAACCCAACCGCTTACTTTCATAGCCGATTTATTAATCCCAGTCCCAGAAAAATCATCCTTATGAGTTGCGGTGAAATAAGGGCCGTTTGGCGGGTAGAAGCCGCTTTTCAATCCCTATTTCACCGCAACTTAGTTGTTACTTGTGGACCAGGCGGGCGCAGAAGTGGCCGTCGTAGGAGTCGGCGTTTACCGGCACGCTTTGGAAGAGGCCTCGAGCGTTCTGGCGGACGGAGACGAGTTTCTTAGCCTGGGCAAACTCGGGCAGCTGTAGGATTTGCGCCTCGGAGAGCGGCGCCACGGTAAAGTCGGCGCCCTCGGGAGAGGCCAGGAAGGCATCTACGACCTGCGTGTTCTCCTCATCAAAAACCGAACAGGTGGCATAGATAAGCTCACCACCGGCAGCCACGCGCGCGGCTGCCTCCTTGAGCATCGTCAGCTGCAGACGGGGCAGCTCGGTCGTAACGTCGTTCTCGGTCAGACGCCACGGGATCTCGGGATGACGGCGCATGGTGCCGGTGCCAGAGCAAGGCGCATCGATAAACACCGTGTCGAACAGGGCAGGCTCGCCAAGCATCGCGTCAAAGGACGTGAGCACCTCATTGAGCTCGCAGGCATCGCCCGACACCGTACGCACACCTGAGATACCCGCCTTATGCAGGCGCGCGAGATTCTGATCGCACTTGCGATCGTGCAGATCGAGCGCGGTATGCTGACGCTCGTACCCGGCACGCTTGGCTTGGCACATCATCACATAGGTCTTGGTGCCGCGACCGGCGCCAATCTCCAGGCAACGCCCGGGACGTGTCGCGGCAGTAGCGATAAGCTGGGCGTTGAGATCCGAGGCGACCGCAGCCGCACGCTCAAACACGCCCGATGCAACCGTGACCTGCGCATCGACCGGAGCATGGCAGCCCGGGAAGACAGGCGCAACGAGCTGTGAGATATACGGATCGGCCTTGGTGGCAAACGCATTCTCATGCAGGGCAAGCGGCGCAGGCGCCAGATTGCCGGCAAAGTTGAGCGCGCCCTCGGGCGTATCGAACGAGGCCATAATACGAGCGCACAGCCAGCGAGGAAGACCTATCAAACGCGAAAGGCGAACCAGGCGACGCTCGGACTCATCCACGTCGGATGCCGTGGCAAAGTCCTCAACGTTGTCTGCAACCTTGTGCAGCACCGCGTTAGCCAGGCCCGCAGCAGACTTAGCACCGCTGCGCACCAGCTCAACACCCTGGCTCACGGCAACGCGGCTCGGTGTATGCAGATAGAGCATCTCGAAGGCCGAGATGCGAAGCGCCATGCGCACGCGCGGCGCGACCTTTTTGGGCTTATCCAAAAACTGATCGAGCAACTCATCCAAAATGCCCTGGGTGGCTGCAACACCAAGTGCCAAACGAGCGGCAAAGGCAGAATCGCGCTGGTCAATGGCCTTGGCCGAAGCACGGGACGAGAGAACGTCACGTGCGTACATGCCGCGGCGATCGGCCTCCATCAGCACGTCGAGCGCAAGCTTGCGCGCGGGAGACAGCTTACTCATGACAAAACACCCCACGTCAGATCGGCACCTTGCAGGCCGGCAGCCCAGGCAGAAGCAGCCATGGCACGCTTACCGTCGGGCTTAACCTCGAGCAGCTCAACCGCACCATCGGAAAGGCCCAGGTAAACACGCTTACTCTTGACGGCAACGGTGCCATCGGCAAGCGACACATCTGCCGGCGCGGCATCAAGCACGCGCACGGTCTTGCCGGCAATCACACAACGGGCAGGCGCGGTATCGGACGAAGCCAGCACGTGACGCACGCAATCGAGCGCCGACATCTGAGGATCCAGACGCATCTCCTGCTTGGAAATCTTGGCAGCATGCGTGACGAGCGACTCATCCTGCTCAGTCCAAACAGCCGAGTCATCGCCCAACGAAGGAAGCGTATCGGCAAGCAGTTTGCCGCCAAGCTCACCAAGCTCCATGGTCAGCGCCTCAGCATGCTTACCGGCAACCGACGTGGAAGCCTGAGCACAATAAGCACCAGTATCCACGCCATGCCCAATGCGCATAATGGAAACGCCAGCAACCTCATCACCAGCAAGAATGGCACGCTGAATGGGAGCAGCCCCACGCCAACGAGGCAACAAGGACGCATGAACATTCACAATACCAAGCGGCGCCATATGCAGCACCTCATCAGGCAAAATGCAGCCATAGGCAGCCACACAGAAAATATCGGCATCCGCAGCCTGGAGCGCCTCAACTACCTCCGGCGTCATACGATTGGCCTCAACAACCGGCAACCCCAGCTCAAGCGCCTTAGCCTTAACAGGAGACGGCTCAAGCTTCTTACCACGCCCACGAACAGCATCAGGACGAGTAATGACAAGCACAATCTCGTTCCCAGCCTCAACAAGCGAAGTCAGCGAAGGCACAGCAAAATCAGGCGTACCCATAAACACAATACGCATAAAGGACGTCTCCCCTCAACCAAAGCCGAGACGGCTACAAATAACAGCGGAAAGCCAATTACCAAGCCCATCCGCAATAACAATTAAACAAGAACAAATATACCCAAAAACAAAGAAAGAGCCGCAATAAAAGCAGCTCTCTCAACAAAGCACCTATCAGCGAAGACGTCCCTCCCTGGCCCGACGGCACCCGGGCGAAAAGGAACACGAAAACGCAGTCCCCTTCCGCCGCAGGGCTTAGGTTATTGCTCCACGCGCAGTTCCGCACGAGCCGAAGAGCACTTAATGTGCTCTTCGTGCGAGCAGGACTGTTTGAGCATGGAGCAAAACCTAAGCCCTGCGGCGGAAGGGGACGGTGGGACCTACTCCGTCTCGCCCGGTCGAGCGCCGCGGGCCAGGGCGTCCTGGTACTCCTTGACGGCCTTGAGCCTCTGCACCGGCTTCAGTCGCTCGAACATGGTGTTGCCGTGCAGATGATCGATCTCGTGCTGCAGGCACACGCAGAACAGATCGCCCGAGGCCTCATAGCGAATCAGGTTGGCATCCAAGTCATACGCCTCAACGACAACGTGATCGGGACGCTCGATTTCGCAGCTAATGCCAGGGATGGAAAGGCAGCCCTCGCTAAACGGCACCAGATGGTCGCTCTGCTCAACAATGACAGGGTTGATGAGCACGTACGGGTCGTAGTCGTTCTTGTCGCTGTAATCGCAGTCGATGGTGACGAGCTGAATGAGCTCGCCGATCTGCGGGGCAGCCAGGCCGCAACCGCCGTTGTCGAACATCATCTTCTTCATCTTCTCGGCAAGTGCCTCGATCGCCGGGGTGATCTCCTCGATAACGGCGCACTCCTGGCGCAGACGAGGGTCGGGCGACAGTACGATTCCGTTGGCTTCCATGGCCATCCTTTCGGGTTGCTACATTAAATCATAAGCGTCGACGTCAACGCTCACGCTCACGCCGCGCACGGAGCCCACCTCTTTGAGGCAGGCGTCGATATCATCAGAGACATGGTACCCTACCGGCGACTTTACAAGCAGATGGAAGCGGTAACGGTCCTTGGCTCTCTCGATTACACACGAAGCCGGGCCCAGCACCTGCGGCACCGCGCTGCCCGCCCGCAAAAAGTCGGGAGCGGCGGCATGCCAACGACCCTTGAGCAGCCTTGCGATGCGCCCGATATAGTCCTGCGCATTAGCACGATTCGCCGACCACACCAAAATGTTGACCAGGCGAACGAACGGCGGATACAGGGCGTCGCGGCGCTGGTTCAGGTCATAGTCGGTAAAGATCGAACGGTCGTGCTCGGCAACGGCGCGAATGACCGGGTCCTCGGGCAGATAGGTCTGGATGATAACCTCGCCAGGGCGATCGCCGCGTCCGGCACGGCCCGCGACCTGCTCAAGCAAATCGTAGGCGCGCTCCCCCGCTCTAAAATCGGGCAACTTTAACGCAAAGTCGGCATTGACTACACCCACAAGCGTGACCTCCGGAAAGTCGAGGCCCTTGGCGATCATCTGGGTGCCCAGCAGCACCGCGCAATCGGCGGCATCGAACTGCTCGAGCAACTTCTTATGCGCGTCCTTGCCACGCGTGGAATCGGCATCCATGCGAATGATGGCGACACCCTCGGGCAGTATCTGGTGTAGCGCGTCCTCGATCTGCTGCGTGCCCAGACCCATTTTTGCCAGGTAACGGCTGCCGCACTTGGGGCAACGCCT
>CAJKZP010000124.1:0-5290 GCA_905204415.1 uncultured Collinsella sp.
CGACAGCCACTTCGCCAACATTCCCGATGCGATCGACTCGTCAACGTACACGCCCACGGCCGATATGGTGGGCAAGTACATTCGTGTGATCGTCACGAGCAAGAACTCGGTGAAGAGCACCGAGAAGAAGAGCACCTACGGCGGTACGCAGTCCGTCGACCCCGTTGGCCCCGTGACGCTTGCCGGCCAGTACAAGCTCAAGTCCGTTGCTCCCAACGAGGCTTCTTCGACGGCGCTCTCCGTTGGCACGGTGCTCACCCCGCGCGTGAAGATCCCTGGTTCTTCGAACTGGTCTGATTCCGATTTGCCCGAGGACGCTAAGCTCACGCTCGCTTGGTATGCCAAGGGTGAGGGCGACTCAGACTGGGCGGAACTCACCGAAGGTATTGACACCGAGACCGGCGCGCTGACGCTCAACGATTCTCTCGTCGGAAAGCGCATCAAGCTCACCGCAAGCGCTCTCGACAATACCGTCGAGTGGGTTTCATCCGATGGCGTTACGGCGGCGGGGCAGTACAACCTGCTGCGCGTGACTACCACCCCGCAGATCAATAGCGACTCGACCCACCTGGTCTCGGGCGACAGCGTCAAGGCGACGGTGCAGGCCAAGCGCGCTGACGGCTCGACCACCAACGGTATCGACGTTACCGACCAGGCGACTGTTGCCTGGTATGCGGCCGACGACGCGAAGACACCCGCGGCCGACTGGACGCTTTTGTCCGATATGTCGGGCGCCACGGCAACGGTTTCGGCTTCTGCCGCGGGCAAGTATCTGAAGGCTGTCGCCACGAGCGGCAGCTCGACGGTTGAGCTCGTCTCTGTCAATCCCGTGATCGCCGTAGGCTCGCTTAAGGCCGCAGTCCAAAAGCTCAACGATGCCAATAAACAGATCGCTGTTGATTACAGCGCCAAGGGTGGCAACGTCAACGATGCGCTGAAGGCGCAGCTTGCCGATCTGGGATTTACCGACGTTAACGTTAAGGTTTCCGAGGGCGGCGTGCTCTTTAAGGCAGAGGATGCCAAGGCCACGGTCAGTATCTCCGACGCCCAGGATAAGACCAACGGCGATGTGACGTTCTTCTTCATTGACCCCAACGACTACGCCGGTTACAACATCGACGGTCTGCGTAGTGCCGATGTGGTGTTTGAACTTTCGCGCGGCGATGAGACTGAGTACTATCAGCCCAACAAGACGGTTCAGGTCGCTTGGGACGAGGCCCGCGTTCAGCAGATGCTCGATGATGCGGCCGATCAGGTTGCCATCGGTTACGCTGCAGGCGATTCGGCCGAGTCCGTTACGTCTAACCTGACGCTGCCGTATCGCACGGGCAGCAAGAACAAGCTTCAGGTTGAATGGAAGAGCTCCGACGGCGATGTCATTTGGCCGTCCGGTTATGGCTACAGCGATTACACCGGCAAGGTGACGCGCGCCTCGAGCGATCGCGCCGTTACGCTGACCGCGACGGTTTCGTTTGTGAACGGTGGCCCGTCTGACGTTAAGGGCTCGCACGACTTCACCGTGACCGTCAAGGGCGACCCCGAGAAGGTCGCCGCCGACAAGAAGGCGCTCCAGGAGAAGGTCGATGCGGCCTTTACCTACGACAACATCAAGTACTCCGGCACCGACGCGGTCGCCAACAAGGATGGCCTGACCGCCGACCTGCAGATGCCGCGCACGAGCACGCTCAATATCGACGGCAAGTACTACAAGGTCGAGTACTCCGCCAGCACCGACGACATTACGTTTAACGGTTACAAGGGCACGGTTTACCAGCCGCTGCCCGGGGCCAAGGCCGCTAGCACTAAGATCACTCTCACGGTGACCGACAAGTCCAACGCCGAGGTCACGGCAAGCAAGACCCTCGACTTTGCGATTGCCCCGCAGGACCAGGACGAGCTTGATGCCGAGCTTTCTCTTATGGAAAAGGCGAAGGCCGGCTATGCTGCCGCCATTCTGAATGGCCAGGACGCTAGTGCCGTTTCGACCGACATGCACGCGTTCCAGAAGGCTTATCTTGATGCCGATGGCAACCTTGCCTGGAGCTACAACAAGGCAACGACCGATTCGACGTCCCTTGGTATTGTTCCGGTCGATCTGCCTGGCTATGACGCGATGTCCGGGCAGGATTGGCGTCTGTTTAAGTCGAGCAACAGCTCCGTTGTCGCAGCCGAAAACCTTAAGGTTACGCAGCCGCAGTACAACACGAAGGTTACAATCTCATCTCGCTTGACGAGTGAGAAGTACGCTCGCTATGCCGAACGCTATCCCGACAATGACGCGTATGCCAAGCTTGCCAACCAAGATGTTTCGGCAACGCTGACGGTTTTGGGTACAACTGGCGTCGAAGATCCTAATGCCGGAAAGACGATTATCGTTAAAGCGGGCGTGACAGGGCTCACGGGTTACGCTGGCGACTCCGAGCGTTCGCCCGAGTCCATTGTGCCTTTGACTCAGGTCCCCGTTCAGTATGATGATCATAAGACTGCAGAGGATGTTCTCGAGCAAGTGCTTGAGAACGCCGGCTGCACCGATTTTGAGACCAACTCGCTTGGCTTGACTTCGCTGAAGACCAAAGATGGCCGCATTCTTGGCTCTGATTGGAATGCTCCCTATCGCTATTGGTCGTTCTACGTCAACGGCACCATGGCGGATGTCGGTGCGACGCAGTATGCTGTCCAGCCGAATGACACTATCGAATACCGTTACTTTGACGGCTTTGCGGTGCTTACGCATACC
Source organism: uncultured Collinsella sp. (assembly GCA_905204415.1). GTDB lineage: Bacteria > Actinomycetota > Coriobacteriia > Coriobacteriales > Coriobacteriaceae > Collinsella. The sequence continues at coordinate 2,738 of CAJKZP010000124.1, forward strand.
GTGACGTTCGATGCGGGCGAGGGTTCCGCGGTTGTCGCGCAGAAGGTCGAGGACGGCAAGGCGGCCACCAGGCCGGCGGACCCCACGCGCGAGGGCTACACGTTCGCCGGCTGGTACTCCGATGCGGAGTGCACGCAGGCCTACGACTTCTCGACGCCCGTCTCCGGTGACGTGACCCTGTACGCCAAGTGGACCAAGGATGAGGTCGCCACGGTCTCGATTGTGGGCGTCAAAAACCCGGATGCCGCGACGCCGGTGCAGGATGCCTGGCTCAACGGCGTCGCCATGACGTACGCTGCCGACTCTGGCGCTACTGCTTGGGACCTCATCAAGCAAGCGCTCGATGCTGCAGGTCTGGCATACGATGCCCCCACCGAGTCCTGGGGCGTGTTCGTCAAGTCGATTACGTCTGCCGACGGAGTGGAGCTTGGCACCACGGCTGATTACTCGCGTAGCTGGGGTTTCTACGTCAACGGCGAATCTGCCTCTGAGGGCGTTTCGAGCTACAAGGTTAAACCGGGCGATTCCCTGTCCCTGACCTATCTCTATAACTTTAAAGAGCCAGCAACCGAGGTCGATGGCGTTGTCGTCGACCCGAGTGCTAAGGGCCCCGACTGGAGCAGCTCGTGGCCCGCGGCCGGAACGGGTGCTACCGAGGCTCCGACTCCTACGGGCGCTACCGAGGAAAAATGGGTTGCCAAGCTCAAGGAGTCGTCCGACTGGTCCACGTATGTCTCCGAACCGATTACCGCCGGCGACTATCTCTTTATCGTGGCTGGTAATACGCTCTATCAGCGTGATGCTAAGACTGGTGATGTCGTTAAGAGCGCCAAGCTCGTGAGCGCCATCTCGTCTGTATCGCGCATGGCCTATGCGGACGGCTTGGTACTTGTTCCGCTGGGTGACGGACGCGTGCAGGCGCTAACGGCAGATGCCCTTACGACCGTTTGGGTTAGTGAGAAACTGCCCGATGGCAAGGGCGGCGCGCAGCAGTGCCAGGGCAACCTTACGGTATCCGCCGGCAAGGTCTATTTCCAGACGAGCGCCGGCTGGTCCGGACCGGGCGGCTACTCCGTCTGCCTTGACCTCGTGACTGGTAAGACCGTCTGGAAGCAGCAGGCTGTCGGTACCAAGGCCAACTACTACTGGACCGGCATGGGAGTGTCGGGAGACTACGGCTTTGTCGGTAACATGGACGGTACGGTCGAGACCGTCGATCTTGCCACGGGCAAGTCGGTCTCGAGCCTGAATCTTGGTGCCTCCGTGAGGTCTGGGGTTACGGTCGCGCCTGGCGGCAAGGTTATCTACGTCGTCAGCTATGACGGCTATCTGCACAAGCTCGGTGTTGGTACCTCTGGCGTCCTGACGGAGCTCGGTAGGGTTTCGGTTTCCAATAGCGGCAAAGATGGCAAGGGCGCTGAGTCGTTCGGTCCCACCTCGACACCGGTTCTCGCCGGTGACAGGATCTACGTCGGCGGCGTGAGCGCTGATCGAGCGGGTAAGTACGGCAGCTATTACGGTCAGCTGACGGTCATCGATACCGATGACATGTCCGTTATCGCGTCTGTCTCCAAGACAACGACCGGCAACATTTCGGGTGAGGTCAAGTCCACCCCGGTTGTCTCCCAGCAGGGCGATGCCACCTACGTATACTTCACGGGCAACAACAATCCTGGGGCACTCTACCGCTACAAGGTCGGGGATGCAGCCGCCGAGGAGATCTATACCCCCGCTTCGGCCAACCAGAACTATGGCATGTGCACGCCCGCGGTCGGTGCTGACGGCACGCTCTACTACATCAACGACTCGGGCAATTTGTTTGCTATCGCCGGCAAGGAGGCTCCTGCCGTCAAGACCTTCATCGTCCGCTTTGACACGGGCGAGGGCTCGGTCGTTGCGGATCAGGCGGTCGACGAGGGGAACAAGGCCGTAAGGCCTGCCGACCCCGAGCGCGAAGGCTATACCTTCGATGGCTGGTTTGCCGATGCGGACGGAACGCAGCCGTTTGACTTTGATTTGACCATTTCGTCCGACGTCACGGTCTACGCCAAGTGGAGCAAGAAGGAAGTTCCCGTAACCATCTCGGTTACCGGCTCGGTTACCGGCGTCGATGCCGAGAACAAGAGTCAGGTTTGGGCAGACAAGACCGCGCTTGAGCTTCCCGAGGGCGCGACGGCAGCTGACCTTTCCGAGGCTTTGTTTGAGCAAGCGGGTCTTGTGTATGACGCCACGCCGGACACCCAGTACGGTTGGCGACTCAATAGCATTACCTCGCCCGACGGCCGCGTGCTCGGTACCGTCGACATGGGCAACAATAGGTGGGCATACTGGTCGCTTGTGGTAAACGGCGAGTATGCGCAGCTCGGCGCAAGCAGCATTGTGCTCAAGAGCGGCGACGATGTTTCCTGGGTTTATGAGGTGCCCGAGGCCCCTGTTACCCATACCGTGACGTTCGATGCGGGCGAGGGTTCCGCGGTTGCCGCGCAGAAGGTCGAGGACGGCAAGGCGGCCGCCAAGCCGGATGACCCCGCGCGCGAGGGCTACACGTTCGCC
>CAJKZP010000125.1:0-5074 GCA_905204415.1 uncultured Collinsella sp.
CATGCGAACCTCCAGTCCGGACCGCCCCGCGGTCCAACTTTCTGTCCGCACCCCCAAACGGGAGATTATCCACTCTCATAGTCATCAAGGCCCGCAAGCTCTTATTCAGCCGCCTCGCGCAGAGCCGACATCGTAGCCGCATATTGCTGCTGCAGCGCATGCATTCCCTCGCGAGCGCCGTCAACGGCATCGGCGCCGCGCAGCGCCTCGGTCACCACGACCGCCGGCTCGTACAGATTATCGAATCCCAGGTTCTGGCTCACGCCCTTGAGCGTGTGCGCTGCCATAAACGCACCTTCGGCGTCTCCTGCCGCCATGGCGGCCTCCAGCTTGTCCATGCTCTCGTCATCCAAAAACTTGAGGACAAAGCGGGCAAGCATTTCCTCGCCCATCAGCCGAGCGCACGCGTCATCATAATTAGCGCCGATCTTCTCATACGCCTCACGCATGGAAATCATGGATTAAAAACTCCTTAGGTCAAACTAAATCGTGGGAAACGCGACAACGTCGGCGGGGCGTGCCAACGTCTCGGCAATACGGTCTTGCACCTCGAGCAGACAGTCGAGCAACAGCGGGTTAAAGGTGCCGCACTTACCGTCCAGGATCATCTGGATCGCCTCCTTGTGCGGAATAGCGTCCTTGTACACACGCACGCTCGTCAGGGCATCGTACACGTCGGCCACCGAGACCACCTGCGCGGCAATGGGAATATCGTCGCCCTTAAGGCCATCGGGATAGCCCTTGCCGTCCCAACGCTCGTGGTGCCAACGCGCAATCTGGTACGCATATTCCATAAGCGCATTGCCGACGTGATGGCGACCCAGCTCAAACAGCATGTTGGCGCCGATCGTGGTATGCGTCTTCATAATCTCGAACTCCTCGGACGTAAGGCGTCCGGGTTTGTTGAGAATTGCATCGTCAATCGCCATCTTGCCGATATCGTGCAGCGCCGAAGCCAGGGCAATCGTGGAGCGTTCCTCGTTGTCGAGGGAAATGGTGTCGCTACGCTGGACTAGACAGCCAAGCAGCAGCTCGGTCAGCTTTTCGATATTCGTAACGTGCCTGCCGCTCTCGCCGTTGCGAAGTTCCATGACACCGGCCATGATGTCGATGAGCATGCGACTGTTCTTGACGCGCTCGTTGTACTGCTGGGACAGCAGGCTCGTCAGGCGGCGCTGCTTGGCGTACAGACGGATAGTGTTGCTTACACGACGGCGCACGACACGGGCGTCAAACGGGCGGCTGATATAGTCCGAGGCGCCCAGCTCGTACGCGCGCAGAACCACATCGTCGGATTCTTCGCTCGAAATCATGATGACAGGCAGATTGTCAACAACCGATCGGCGCGACAGATCGGCCAGTACCTCAAAGCCGCTCACGCCCGGCATGACAATGTCCAGCAGCACGAGCGACAACTCATCGCCGTAGCGGTCGACCATATCGAGCGCCGTACGACCGTTATCAGCCTCGAGGATGCAATACTCGTCCTTGAGCATCTCGTTGAGAATGGCTCGGTTCATCTCGGAGTCATCGGCGATAAGCACCAAAGGCTTTTCGCTTTGGAAGGCCTCGATGGAATCGGCATCGGTCACGACCGTACCGGCTTTTGCCTTAGCGCGGCTCAGTAACTGGACAGCACGGCCAACGCCCTCATCGACCGTCTCGCCATGAATGCGAACGCCACCAACACATGCCGTCAAGCTCACGTACTCATGGCCCGGAATAATCGTGGAATGAACGGCTTCGGATACCTGATGCAGGCGACGGGCGAAGTCATCGGAGGGAATATTGGGCATGACGACCACAAACTTGTCGCAGCCATAGCGCACAAGCTCGTCAGTCGAACGAATTCCGCTGCGTATGGCTGTCGCCACAGCACCGAGTGCAAGGTCGCCGGCATGACGGCCACACGTATCGTTGAAGGCCCTAAAATCATCAAGGTCAATCATCGCAACGCCGGCATTCATGCGGGCGCTTCGGAGCTTTTCCTCGTAATATCGGCGATTGCGCACGCTCGTCAGCACGTCGGTGTAGACAAGGTCCTCTTCTGCGGCCTCTTGCTCATCGATCGGACGCACCATCAGCAGGACGTGAGGCTCGCCCTCGACCTTCAGAGGGCGCAGATGGGCGCGGTACTCAACGCCATCGTTGAGCAGTTGCTCCGACACCTCATCGGAATCTGTCAAGGCCTCAAGACTTGAATGACGCAGGCAAGGACACCGATTGCCGGCGAGTAGGCAGTTAGGCTCGTTCTTAATCTGATCGGCCGACAGCAAACGCACCACGGGGTAGGTCTTCGCGACACGGGCGACCTCGGCGGCAGCCTCCTCGTCGGTTAGATTGACCTCGTGATTATTGAGCATATGGGGCCCTTTCGATAGTTTCGCATGAAGCGGTGGGTTCCAAATGTTACAAGGGTAACACCTTGTCGATGCAGGTAAGCACGTGAATCCTGTTACATTTTTATGAGTTGGCAGACGGCACGATTGAAGCCGCAGACGTGAGGTTTTGAGCACAGTTGTTAACACGGCCGAAACGTTTGCAGGTGAAGGCCGCTTTGACTATTGCGGGTGTTAGAGCCCCAGGATGCCGCAGACAGCCCGGGCAGCCGCTGCCGGGCGATCGCGCAGGCCGTTGTGCGCACCGGGAACCATTGCGAGTGGACAGCCCAAAAGCTCAGCCGCCACCCTCGTGCCCGCCTCGCGAGGTGTATCGACCGAAAGCTCGCCCAAAAACACGGCCGACACCGCCTTTGACGCGCGGGCGCGCTCCCAGTCGGGAGCATATGTCATATTCGTTCCGTATTCATTGGCCATAAAGCAACGACCATTGCGCAGGGCATGTTTGGTTTCCGCTTCGGTCGTCCCGGGAGCCTCGGGGTCCAAGTCGCCGAGGGCTACCAAGAAAAGCCGGAGCGCCCTTGAAACCTTTCCAGCCGCAATCATATCGAGCAAAACCGGAGCTGCACCCATACCGACGCCTTCGGCCGACACAGCCGGCTCATGCAGAATCGCACGGGCGACGAGATGGGGTTCAGTACGAAGAAGCTCCAGCGCCACCAACGTACCGGCGCTATGCGCAAGCACATTTGCCGGAGCGCCAACGTGTTCGATCACGGCTTGCAGGTCGGCGGCCTGAGCGGCAAGATCATAGCTGTCGTCTGCCGCATCGCTGCTGTCACCGCAGCCGCGGCGGTCGTAGGCAATTACGCGGTAGTTGCGACTGAGCTCACAAGCGATACCGTCAAAAAATGTGCCGTCGACACAAGCGCCGTGCACGCACACCAAGGCAGGAGTATCAGGCGACACATCCGGGCCGGCATATTCGCGACAGGCAATCGTGGTGCCCGCATTCTCGACCGTAAAATCCATGTTGTGCCCCCATCATCAATGCTCATCCAGTTGCACGTCAGTGCGGTTGGATGGACCCGCATTGCCTTACACCTTGTTAACAGATTAACTTTACCCGACCCGAGGCTTTTCATGGCACCGCATAATGAGCGACGTTAAAAAACGAAACTTGTAAAGCAAGAGCCCGCACCTTGCTCTGGAGCCGATGCTATGCTTAGGCACAATTGTCTTGAGGAGCATATGCCTATGTCTACGTTTTTGAATGCCAGCCCCATCTTTGGGCCCGTTCGCAGCCGTCGCCTTGGTCTCTCGCTCGGCGTCAACATGATGCCGGCCAGCGGCAAAATCTGCACGTTCGACTGCATTTACTGCGAAAACGGCCTCAACGCCGAGCGCCCCTGCCATGAGCCGTACAACACAGCTGCCGTGGTACTCGACGCGCTCGAGGCAAAGCTGCACGAGATGGCAGCTGAGGGCGAGCTCCCCGATGTGATCACCTTCGCAGGCAACGGCGAACCCACCGCCGCGCCGGAGTTTCCGCAGGCCATCGCCGGTGCCGTCGCGCTTCGCGACCAGCTTGCCCCAAACACCAAGATTGCCGTGCTTTCCAACGGCACGCGCGCCGACCGTCCCCAGGTACACGATGCGCTCATGATGGTCGACGACAACATCCTCAAGCTCGATACGGTCGACCCGGCATTTATCCAGCTGCTCGATCAACCCGTTGGCCCCTACGATGTAGAGCACCAGATCGAAACGTTCGCGAGCTTTAACGGTCATGTCATTATCCAGACGATATTTTTGAGCGGTGAGTACCGGGGCAAGTCTCTCGATAACACCGGCGAGGAGCACGTTGGTCCTTGGCTCGCGGCGCTCGAGCGCATTCGCCCGCAGGAGGCGACCATCTACACGGTGGCGCGCGAGACACCAGTCGCCGGCCTTGCCAAAGCAGCGCCCGAGGTGCTCGACGCCATCGCCGCGCGCGTCCAAGCCCTCGGCATCCCCTGCCAGGTGAGCTACTAGCAAAACCACGCAGCAGCTAGTGCCCGCCATCCCGCCCCATCAGTTGCGGTGATATAGTTCCTATTTATGCTGTTAAACCGCTTAAATCGGAACTATATCACCGCAACTTTTATGGACGCGTGGGTGGGCTATACTAGCTGCGGATGAAAGGAAGTTAGCCATGTATGACAAAGGACCCGTGCCCGGCCGCAACGACGCCTGCTGGTGTGGCAGCGGCAAGAAATATAAGAAATGCCATAGCGCCTTCGATGAGCGCCTCGAGCGCTTGTGGGAAGAGGGCTGGGAGGTTCTGCCCCGCACGCTCTACAAGACGCCCGCCGATATCGAGGGCATCAAGCGCTCGGCAGCCATCAACGTGGGCGTGCTCGATTATGTGGGCGAGCATATCGCCGCGGGCATGACCACCAACCAGATCGACCAGATGATCTACGACTACACCGTCGAGCACGGTGGCACGCCGGCCGACCTCAACTACGAGGGCTATCCCAAGAGTGTGTGCACCTCGATCAACGATGTGGTCTGCCACGGTATCCCCTGCGATACGGACGTGCTGCACGAGGGCGACATCATCAACGTCGACTGCTCCACGATCCTAAACGGCTACTTTAGCGACTCAAGCCGCATGTTCTGCATCGGCGAGGTCTCGGCCGAGCGTCAACGCCTGGTCGAGGTCACCCGTGCCAGCGTGGAGGCGGGTCTGG
>CAJKZP010000126.1:0-5040 GCA_905204415.1 uncultured Collinsella sp.
GCCTGCCGTTGCCGTAATCGCCCGCCCAGGTCTCAGCGGCCAGATCCTCGGCGGATGCCGTGAGAATGTGGTTCACGAGCGACTGCACCTCCTGGTAGCGGTCGCCCAGCGCGTGCTTGCGGTCGTCGCCGTCTCCGAGCTCGCCAGCGAGCACCTTCGCCGCGAGGTCTGCTGCAGGCGTCTCGTCGATGCCGTGGATAAGCGAGTCGGGATCGCCGTTGGAGCCGCCCACCATGGCCTCCCACTCCGCGCGGGAGATATAGCACTTGTTGATGTCGAGGTTGCCCGCCCAGCCGTCCAAGCGCCCGCAAGAGGAGTACTGGCGGATGGCGCAATCGTAAGCGCCCTCGTGCCACGGCGCGTCCTGGTAGCCAGTGGGATTCATGTCGGCGTACTGCGCCACCCACGTCTTAGCATCGGTGAGGCCCCACGGGAACACGCTCTTGGATGCGTAGATACCGATGCGATCCACGCTCACGCCAAGAAGCTCGGCCAAACGCTCTGCCATGGCCTTGAGGTAGGAAGTGTCGCCCCATGCCTTGTTGCCCCGCTCCTCCCAGTCGATGAAGAACGCGGCCTTGCCGACGTAGCCCTTGCAGCGCTCATAGAAGTACTCGGCCTCCGCCTCGGCATCACCTCCGTTGACGTAGTGGTACACGCCGACGAGCTTGCCAAGACCGATCGCCTGCTGGATTTGGCGGTCGCAGTCGGGCGACACGTAGCGCGTGCCCTCGGTAGCCTTGCAGATAACGAAGTCGAACGGGACAGCCGCGAGGTTGATGCCGTTCTGCCAATTGCTGATGTCTATTCCGTTCATTCTATTCAGCGCTCCCTATCGCTATGAAATAAGCCCAATCAACTTGTTCGTACTGCTCGCGGCTCAGCCGCACCACGCCCTCGTAGGGGTCGTGGAAGGTCGCCGCCTCGCCGTCCCATCCGCAAAGCAGGACGATGTGCCCGCCGTAGTTCTTGCCGCCTTCGCGGAGCTGGCCAGTTAGGCTGCAAAACACCATCCAGCCGCCAGCCGCCTCGTCCAAGGCGTCATCGGCGTTGTCGTGGATAGGCGTGTAGCCCAAAGCCTGGTCGTTCGCGTTCATCCAACGGCAGAACTTTTCCATGTCGTTCACGCCGTCCGTGAGGCACGATTCGCCAACGAAGCCCAGCATCTGCGCCGGCGTGCATGCCTGTCCGTAGAGCCATTCCCACGCCATGGCCGCGCACGTGAGGCCGCAGCCGGCAGCAGCCAGGTCTTCGCCCGCATACGAAAGCCCGCCCCAGCGCTCGTCTGCTTGGAGGTAGACGGGCACCTCGGCGGGCTTGTCGAGCGGCTTGTCGTAGATGACGGGCAAAGGCTCTTCCTTCGGCACCTTCGGCATGTTAGAGGCTATAAGCGCCACGTCGGCGAAGGCGGCGAGCAAAGCAAGCAGCGAGATGGCGGCGGCGATGCGCACGAGGCGCTTGCCGCCCATTCCTAGTCGTCCTTCTTCGGAGTGCCCATGGCAAGCAGCGCGTCGAGCCACTTGTCTGTCACGCCGACCGCCTTGAAGGCTGCATATGCCACCTGCACGCCGCCTACCGCGGCGAAGATGGACGTAACCCACGCCGTGGGGTCAGTCGGCATACCCCCGGCCATGGCCGTCAATGCGCCGCACAGCGCCGATACTGCGATGGCCGTCCAGCGGGCGACATTGCCGGTCATCGCCTTCGTCTTGATAGCCTGCACGATATAGGGCACCACGAGGACGGTCAGCACCGTGAGTCCTGCCTGTATATCAGTCATCTCTATCTCCCTGTCTCCTTGTTGTACATGAGGTCGACTCGGTCGTAGATATGGTCGACCTTCTCGGCCATGCCCTGGCTACGCGCCTGGCTGTGGACCAAGTCCGCGTGGAGGACGTCATTTGACGCGACAACCGACTCCATGAGCGTTTTCATTCCTTCAATCAGGGTGTTGCTGCGCTCCATCTGCGCGGCGATGCGGCCCTCCATCTGCGAGCGCTCGCGGTCGCGCTGCGCCCTCTCGTCGACTTCGGCCTGCTTGCGCTCCTCGCGCTTCAGGTCGAGCTCGCCCTTCCGCTGGTTTTGGCGTTTGTACTCCTCAAGAAATTGTCTCCCGAAGTAGAACGCAACGAGCGTCAGGAGCACGCCGCCAAGCCAAGCCGGTCCGTAAGGCGCAAAAAGCTTGAGCACTTCCATCCTGGGCGCCCTCCTTCCGCCTATTCGGCCGTGTACTCCTCGCCGGTGATTTCCTTGTACTCGTCGGCGGTGATCCATTTGCACTCGACAGCCTTGTAGACGCGCGCCTTGCTCCAAAGGTCTTTGTCGTAGTACTTCTTGACCTTCGCGAAGTGCTTGGAATACTCAACGGTTTTCTTCGTAGCCATTACTGGTCACCTCCCACGGTCATGAGCAGGTAGTCGATGTTCGCCGTGTTGGTCTCGGTCTGCGTCGGCTGGGACGCCTGCTCGCGCATCTGTTCGAGCAGCGCCGGGAGGTCGGGCACCTCGCCGTTGGCGTAGGCGGCGAGCGCGGAGGTGTAGGCGAGCTTTCGCGCCTTCCGCTCCACGTACTCGTCATCGTCGATAACGCCCGCGTCGTGCGCCGCGTCGGGGTCGCCGATCTGCGACAGCAGGTCGCGCAGGGCGTTGACCTCGGCCAGGGTGCCGTCTCGAAGCTCGTCGGGGCGCGGCATGTCTTCCTCAGTGTCCATGCGGACTCCTTCCTTATCGGGGAATGTGCCGCCATCGTATTAGCGCCGTGAGATTGCCTGGCCGTTTGGGCGGGCGCGAAGAAAGAAGGCGCGCCGCAGCACGCCTTCGCTGTCTTGGTTATTTCGTTTTCGACCCGTCTAGGCCGCCGTTTTGAGTTGCCGCCCTTCCGCTATGGCGAGGGCGTTCCGCCCGAATCGTCTCTCGGGCTTGGTTGCATTGAGCAACCCCCCCCCGCGAGATTTTCGAACAGGCTGCGGTACAGCGCGTCCATGGCCAGCACGCTGCGGTGCGCGTCCAAGTGAGCCATGCCGCCGCGCCAGCTCTGGTAGCTCTGCTGCACCTGCTCGGGCGTCATGACCCCCTCGGCCACCATGCGGGCCATCTTCTTCAGCTTGCGTCGCTCGCGCGTGATGGAGTCGCGGCACGGCTTCATGACGATGCGGCCCGTTTCGGTGTAGAAGATGCGCTTCTTCAGCCACGTGAAGCCGCGCGTCAGCTTCACCACGCGGGTCTTGCGCGGGTTCAGCGCGATGCCGAGCTTCGCGCACTCGTGCTCTATCAGCAGAAGGCACACTTGCAGGTACTCCTTGGACTCGTGGATCAGGTAGAAGTCGTCCATGTAGCGCCCGTAGGCCTCGGGGCGCAGCATCTCGGCCACGTAGTGGTCGATGCGGTTGGGGTGCGCCACCGCGCATATCTGGTTTGGCTCGCTGCCCAGGCCCAGGCCGACCTCGCCCTGCGCGTCTATCAGGCGGTGCTCAAGGGCGACCACGCGCGGGTCGAGCAGCGCGTCGGCCACCTGCCGCTTGACCGGCTCGTGGGCAATGCGCGCGAAGTAGTCGGAGAAGTCGCCCAGCAGTATGTAGCCCTCGCGCCCATGCCGCCGCCAGTGGTCGGCCAGGTGGCGCTTGAGCAGCTTAAGGGCGTAGTCGGTGCCGCGCCCCTTGATGTTGGCGGAGTTCGCGGATACGAGCGTGGGGACTATCGCGGGCACGAGGGCGTTCTGGGACAGCGACTTCTGCACCACGCGCTCGGGGAAGTGCACTGCACTGATGTGGCGCAGCTTGCCGCGCTCCCACAGGTCGAAGCGGATGAAACCCCGGCATATGTCGCGGCCCTCCAAAAGGTCTTGGCGCGATTTCACAGCGTTTCGCAGGTAGTCCTTCATGTACCGCTGCGTCGAGGCCTTCCACATGACGCCACGCGCGGCCTGCTTGGAAGCCTTGCACAGGCTGTTGAGGTCGGCCACCGTCTCAAGGGTGCACGCCTTGACGCGCTCGGCCTTGGCCCTGGCGCGCTTCTCCTCGCGGCGCTTCCGGCGTGCGGCCCGCCTTTGCTCCGAGTTCATAGAAGGCACCCCGCACGGCTTGCAATGTGGCTCTGACAGCCGCTTAAGGTATGGCCATGAAACGCGGCGAAGCCACGGAGCGCCGCGCCATGCAAGCAGCGTCCGGCCACCCTCGCGGGGTGCGTATTTACGGGCTCGCGCCCAATGGTCGCGCCTTCCTTCCTCTCCGCGCTCTGCTTTCGGCCCGCTGGCCTACTCGGTCTGGCAGTAAGGGAATCCGGGGCGGGGGCGAACCCAGGTGTTCGTCGCCGAATTGTAGTTGGCATTGCCGTTGTTGTTGACGTAGCACACGTTGGACGAGGAGCCACCCATGACGGAACGCAGCCACCAATTGTACCGATATACAAGGCGGGACCGCCGCCCATTATAACGAACGCAGGCGCTCTAGCTCGGCCTCGGCCTCGGCTATGCGCTCGTCGGTCGTCTTCTTGCCGGTGACGCGTACGTTCTTGCGCGCGCCCTTGAGCAGTTTGATCTCCTCCTCGACCATGCCCGCCAGCGCCTCGAAGCGGTTGGCGTTCACGGGCAGGCCGATGTCCATGAGGCACTGCATGTCGAGCATCAGCTGCTCGCAGTCGGCTATCGCCAGCGTCAGGTAACGCTTGCGCTCAAGTGCGTTGAACGAACTGTTGGGGTAGAAGCAGTCGGCGCGGTTGACGTTGTATACGATGCTGCGCGCGGTCTCCACCGTGGGGATGGCTTTCACCAGCCGGTAGGCTTTCGGCACGACCGACGAGGAGGCCATGAGCTTGTTGACCTCCACGCGGATGGCGATGGCCTGCGTGAAGAACTTGTACTCGGACACCTCGCGGTTTCGCTGGTAGACGCCGCTCATGGCACCTCCCGGAAATAGTGGCGAAAAAAACGGCCCGCTGCGCGGGCAGGGATGCGACCGCGCAAGGCGGTCGCATCGAAAGAGAAGTATAGAGCACTCGGCTGGCTAGCCGACGAGGAAGCCGGGGCGGGGGCGAACCCAGGTGT
>CAJKZP010000127.1:0-5034 GCA_905204415.1 uncultured Collinsella sp.
ATTAATGGATGGAAACGGATGTTCTATCGGGACACACATTTTGTCCTATAAGCCGTGATTCCCTTAGGGAAAACTCGGCTCAAGCCTCGTAAGCGTATCCTCCTTGGGGGAATCATACTTACGGGGCTCAATGCATGTTGAGAAATTGTGATCAAACTCAAAGTGAGAATCGAGTTAGTCCGCTCGATAGTGTGAACCCAAGCTTTCGGTGCGCATGCGCATGGCTTTGACCATCTCCGCTGCCAGCTGAATTTGCGACTGTAGGCGGGCGAAGGCTGCGATTTCGCTGTCATTGGCGTGTAACTTATGCAGCGACATCGACTCATCTTGTAGGCTTTCAAGCTCTTGAAGCGCCTCGGATAGACCCGCATCGGTTCTGTTGATCATGCAGTAGGTGCTCATTGTGTGTTTGAGGCTGCGGGTCAGGCGCTCGACGTCTGTTGTGGCAATACCATGCTGGGGCAGCGCGGTATCCATCGGTGCGGCCGCCTCGGGAGCGTCCAGCGCTGCTCGAGCCGCTGATGCGCCCGCAATGCGCCCGAATACGATGCCATTGGCACTCGACAGGCCTCCGATGCGGTCGGCGCCGTGCATGCCGCCTGTTGCCTCGCCACAGGCGTAGAGGCCCTCAACGCCCGTGTACGCGGTCTTGTCGATCTTGATGCCGCCGTTGGCGGCGTGGGCATACATCGCCACGTGCATCTCGTCGGTCGGCGCGATGCCGTGTTCATCTTGTAGCCATGTGGCAAAGGTCTGCACAAACTCGGGGACGTCCTCGCGGGGGAAGTCGTAGTGGAGCGCCAAACCTTTGGAACCCGCTTGATCGATGGCAAGATCGATGGCGCGGGAGGCTAAGCGCGAGGTGAAAGGACCATATCCGGAGCGCTGTTCAAGCAGATCGTCCAGCTTTTCGTCGGCAATATCGACCGGTTGGTCAAACGTGACGTAGCGCCAGGTTTTTTCGTTGAAGACCAGGTTGCGCTTAGGCTCAATGAAGCCGGGCATCATCTGCATGAACTCTATATTGGTAAGGGATGCGCCGTGCGATTGTGCGATGGCCTGCGAGGAACTGAGTACATCGGCCGAAGTGAGGCTGCGCTCGAACAGGCCGCCCGTGCCTCCCGCAGCGATGATAGTGGCCTTTGCTGTAAAGGTCACAATGCGCTCGTCTGTTTGGTTGTAGAGCACGGCACCGACAATCTTTCCGGTTTTGTCCTCAACAAGGTCGATGAGCTCGTGGCGGGGGAGTAGGCGAATGCCGAGCAACTCTATCTGGGCCGTACACGCGTCTTCGAGGGGCTTGCGGGTGAGGCCGCGCCAATTGCGCGTCTTATGGTCAAAACAGGGGATAAATTGCTTTTGCTGGGCGCTCTCGGCGCTTTGCGGGCGCTGGAGTTCTACGCCCAGATCCTGTTCGAGCCAGTCAATCGCTTGGGGAATACCGTGGACGAACGTCTGGACGAGTTCGGGGTCGGCAACGCCGCCGCCGACGGTTTGGATGGTGTTGATAAGGTCCTGCTCGTCGTCTTCGTCGACGGGCCCAATAAGCCCGAGACCCCAGGTGCCCGGGAAGAAGCTCGATCCGCTCATGGTCTTGCCAGCGCTTGCGATGGTAACGGTCGCGCCTGCGCTTGCTGCTTCTATGGCGGCGCAAAGGCCCGCGATGCCCGATCCGATTACCAGTACATCAGTTGATTCCATGGCATTCCTTTCTCGTTTGCGCATTGTCGCATGGGTGATCGGCAAAGGTATCGCAAAGATTGGATAAATCGGCAAAGGGCAAATATGGGCCGTGGACGTTAGGGGTGCTTGACGGCTCCTTCTCATCACGCCTTACGTTCCATCAGAACTGATATATCGCATCTCGAACGCTTTGTGGCGACAAAAAAGAGCCGCTCCCCGGGTGGGTAGCGGCTCTAAGGCTCAACTATATGAGCATCGCGCGGGTGCGATTAGGCCTTGAGGGCCTCCTCGACGGCGACAGCGCAGGCGACGGTGGCACCGACCATGGGGTTGTTGCCCATGCCGATGAGACCCATCATGTCGACGTGCGCAGGCACGGAGGAAGAACCGGCGAACTGGGCGTCGGAGTGCATACGGCCCATGGTGTCGGTCATGCCGTAAGAGGCAGGGCCGGCGCCCATGTTGTCCGGGTGCAGGGTACGGCCAGTGCCGCCACCAGAAGCGACGGAGAAGTACTTCTTGCCAGCCTCGAGGCGCTCCTTCTTGTAGGTGCCAGCGACGGGGTGCTGGAAGCGCGTGGGGTTGGTGGAGTTACCGGTGATCGAGATGTCGACGTTCTCGTGCCACATGATGGCAACGCCCTCGCGGACGTCGTCGGCGCCGTAGCAGTTGACGGCGGCGCGGGGACCATCGGAGTAGGGGATGGTCTCGACGTCCTTGAGCTCGCCCGTGAAGTAGTCGAACTGGGTCTTCACGTAGGTGAAGCCGTTGATGCGGGCGATGATCTGAGCGGCGTCCTTGCCCAGACCGTTGAGGATAACGCGCAGCGGCTTCTTGCGAGCCTTGTTGGCGTTCAGAGCCAGGCCGATAGCGCCCTCAGCGGCAGCGAAGGACTCGTGGCCAGCCAGGAAGGCGAAGCACTCGGTGTCGTCGGAGAGCAGCATAGCGCCCAGGTTGCCGTGGCCCAGACCGACCTTGCGGTCCTCGGCGACGGAGCCGGGAACGGTGAAGGCCTGGATGCCCTCGCCGATGATGGCGGCAGCCTCAGAAGCGGTCTTGGCGCCACGCTTGACAGCGAGAGCGCAGCCGAGGGTGTAGGCCCACTCGGCGTTCTGGAAGGCGATGGACTGGGTGTTGTTGACGATCTCACGCGGGTTGAAGCCCTTGTCGGTGCAGATCTGCAGAGCTTCCTCGAGGGAGGCGATGCCGTTGTCGGCGAGGCACTTGTTGATCTTGTCAGCGCGGCGCTCGTAACCTTCGAACGTAACAGTCATAGTTATTTCCCTCCCTTTCTACTCGTGAACCGGGAACACGCTGGCGACGGAGTGAGTCTCCTCGTCGGTGCGCGGGTCGATGTACTTGGCAGCGTTCTCCCACTGACCATAGTGGCCCATAGCGCCAGCGATGGCCTCCTCGGGGGTCTTGCCGGCCTTGACGGCGTCGGTGAACTTGCCGAGGTTCAGGAACTCGAATGCGATGATCTCGTTCTTGTCGTTGAGAGCCATGCGGGTGACGTAGCCCTGGGCGAGCTCGAGGTAACGAGCGCCCTTGGCCTTGGTGCCGAACATGGTGCCGACCTGGGAGCGAAGGCCCTTACCGAGGTCGTCGAGGGAGGCGCCCACGGGCAGGCCGCCCTCGGAGAACGCAGTCTGGCTGCGGCCGTAAACGATCTGCAGGAAGATCTCGCGCATAGCGACGTTGATGGCGTCGCAGACGAGGTCGGTGTTGAGGGCCTCGAGGATGGTCTTGCCGGGAAGGATCTCGGAAGCCATGGCGGCAGAGTGGGTCATGCCCGAGCAGCCGATGGTCTCAACGAGGGCCTCCTCGATGATGCCGTCCTTGACGTTCAGCGTGAGCTTGCAGGCGCCCTGCTGAGGTGCGCACCAACCCACACCGTGCGTAAGACCGGAGATGTCGGAAATCTCCTTAGCCTGGACCCATTTGCCCTCCTCGGGGATGGGTGCGGGGCCGTGGTATGCACCCTTGGCAACGGGGCACATGTTCTCCACTTCCTGTGAGTACTGCATGCCTCTCCTCTCTATCGTGTTGGCGTCCCGTCTGGGGGTCGTGGCTGGCGATTGCCGGGCGACCCTTCGAAAGGGACATGACATGCAGCCCCTATAATACCGCGAAATGCACGGAATATTCGGCGAACGGCTCAGTTTTCGTAGCGAGAAGCGCGGAACTTTCAATTGAAACGATTTAACTAAACTGTTTGCGGTTGTGCAGTCCGTTAAAGGGGGTCGGTTCTGGTCAAGCTTTTGGCAAGGCAGCGTTGTCTGACCTGTGGCTTTATTGCCGTTCGCCGTCGGTTTGCCGCCTTTTACCGTCGACGGGTGTCATTTTGCGTGAATGTTTTGATGGCACGTTTCAATCGTGATGTATTGGATGGTAAGCAGATCCCGGCGAAGGGAGCGCCATGCAGCGCGTTTGGAAAACGATCACCGGTTTTTACCATGTTTGTGCCCGCGGTATGGGCGGGCAGCTGATCTTTGAGAGTGACGAGGACCGGTGGGATTTTTTGGAGCTGATGCGCGAGTGCTGCCGCGACGCCCAGGTGACGATTGCGGCGTGGTGTCTCATGGGCGACTACGTGGATCTGGTGCTTTTGGATTACGAGGACAAAATGAGCGCAGCCATGCAGCGGCTGCTGTTGACGTATGCTCGTCGGTTCAATAAGCGCACTGGGCGCGCGGGCTGCCTGTTTCGTGAACGTTTTGAGCGCCGCTCGCTCGATACCGACTGGCAGGTGATGGAGGCTATTCGCTCTGTACACGCCGATCCGCAGGAGGCGGGCGTTAGCCTAATCGAGCGTTATCCCTGGAGCAGCTTTGCGGAGCATCTACGCGCTTACGACAGTGATGCGGCCGATGCCACGAGGGGATTTTCCGATCCTTCTTGCGTGCTTGAGCTTTTTGGTTCTGCCGAGGCCTTTGCTGCCTATTCGCTTTCGACGCCCGAGGGCGGCGAGCCAACGCTGTGCGATATGAAAGAGATGGAGTGGGAACGCCACGCCTTTGCCGACAGGTTGGCGAAGAGCCTCGGGGTTCCGCTTCGCGATGTTAAAGCCGCACCGCCGGCGCGGCGCGATACCGTTATTGTTGGATTGCACGATGCCGGTTTCACGGTGCGCCAGATTGAGCGGTATACCGGGGTTGGCAAAAGTACCGCCTCTCGTATTGTGCGTGCTTATGCGCAGGTGGACGCGCAGGCCGAGGGCTCGAAATAAAGGCGGAAAAGAAAATGGCCGAATCGCGAAAGTTAAGCGATTCGGCCAACAGAATTCTTCAGATTTGAGACAACTATTACTGATTATTTTGGGCTCTTCGGTGGTTTCTGTGGGAGAGATTC
>CAJKZP010000128.1:0-5024 GCA_905204415.1 uncultured Collinsella sp.
AGCGTAATACGCCCGCCGTCAATCTCGTAGAAGCGCATGAGCAGGTTGATGAGCGTGGTCTTGCCCGCGCCCGTGGTTCCCACCACGGCGATCTTCTGGCCCGGCTCGGCGGTGAACGACACGTCGCGCATAAGCAGCTTTTCGGGCGTGTAGCCAAAGCGCACATGCTCAAAGGCGACGCGGCCCTCCACGCGACCCGGTAGCTTGGCGGCCTCGCCCGGCTGCGGATCGGCCTCCATCTCGGGCTCATCGAGCAGGTCGAACACGCGCTCCGCACTCGCCAGCGCGCTCTGCAGCGAGTTGAAGGTAAACGACAGCTGCGTCATGGGCTCAGATGCCTCGTAGATAAACTGAAAGAACGCCTGGAACACGCCGACGGTCATGTGGCCGGCAACCAGCATGCTGCAGCCCACAATCGCAATCACGATCTGTGCCAGGCGGCCGATAAAGCGCACCGCGGGGCCGACGGCGTTAATCATAAAGTCGGCCTTTGCACTCACGCGTGCCAGTTCGCCCGAGGCCTGGTGCACCTCGGCAGAACTCTGACGCTCGCGGTTAAACGCGCGAATCACCAGACGGCCCGAGTAGCCTTCCTCGACTGCACTCGTAATCTTGGACACCCACTCCTGGCGCTCGCCGGTTACGTCATGCGTGCGGCGCGAGACCACCTTGGTCACCAGCAGCGACAACGCCGTAAAGAACAAAAAGACCAGCGTAAGTGGCACACTGAACACAAACATCACGCCCACAGCGCCCACTACCGTACCAATCGACACCAGCAGCTGCAGCAATCCGCGCTGCATGCTCTCGGACATCTTGTCCAAGTCATTGGTCGCGCGGCTGACGACCTCGCCGGGACGATGCGCGTCAAAATAGGCGAGCGGCAGACGATTGAGCTTTTGAGCGATGCGGTTACGCAGACGCAGGTTGAGACGTTCGGCCACGCTCGACATCAAAAAGCTCTGGAGCGCGTAGAACGAGGCAGCGGCCGTCCAGATCATAAAGTAGATGAAGATGGTCCTGCCGCAGTTCTCCCAGGTGATGTTGAAGGTGGTGTCGTTGGCAAACGCCACCTGAATGTGGCCCCACAGCTCATCGATCACGCGGGCGCTATATGCCGGCGCAGCGGTGTTAAAGATGGCATAGAACACGATGCTCGCGAACACGATATAGAAGCGCCAATGGTCACCGGCATCCTCGCTCCACAGGCGGCGCACCGTCGCCCAGGTGTCGCGGGGTTTCTCGTCCTCGTCCTCGTCGTCCACATCGCGCATGCGCTCTGCCTCAGCGCGGGCGCGCTCGTCCTCGGCGCGTTCGTTTTCCTCGTAGAGCGCTTGGCGGCGAGCCTCGCGCTCGGCTGCAGCCTTGGCGGCCTCGTCCAGCTCGGGTGCTACGGCAGCTGTTTCCTCAACCAGCCCCGTGGCAACGGCGTCATCAACGCTGGCCTGCTTCCTGAGCTCCTCGGTCATGCTACTCACCTCCCTTCATTTGCGATTCCGCGATGGCGCGGTACACCTCGCAGGTTTCCATGAGCTCGCCATGCGTGCCCAGGCCCACAACCTCGCCGTCCTTGAGCACGACGATCTGGTCGGCGTGCAAGATCGTCGAGATGCGCTGCGCGATAATGAGCACCGCAGCGTCACGCGTCTCGTTTTGCAACGCATGGCGCAGGGCGGCATCGGTCTTAAAGTCCAGGGCCGAAAAGCTGTCGTCGAAGATATATAGATCGGCATGCTTCATGAGCGCACGGGCGATTGCCAGACGCTGGCGCTGGCCGCCCGAAAAGTTCGTGCCGCCCTGCGCCACCGGAGTGTCGAGCCCCTGCGGCTGATCGAGTACAAAGGTGCTCTGGGCAACCTGCAGCGCGTGAATCATGTCGGCCTCGGTCGCGCACTCATTGCCAAAGCGCAGATTGCTTGCCACGGTGCCCGAGAACAACCATGCCTTTTGCGGCACATAGGCAATGCGCCCGCGAATCTCGCCTTGCGAAAGCTCGCGCAGGCCGACGCCGTCCAGGCGAATGGCGCCCTTGGTGGCGTCGTGGAAGCGCAGCAGGAGCTTGGCCACCGTCGACTTGCCCGAGCCCGTCGAGCCAACGATAGCGGTCGTCTGACCGCGGCGACAGGTAAAGTTCAGATCGCACAGCGTGTCCTCGTCGGCGTCGTCGAAACGAAACGACATATGATCGAACACGGCGACCGCGTCGGCACTGTCAACAGGCTCCGCCGCGCACGTATCCAGTGTGCGCTTGCCGTCCACAATGCTCGGCTCAATCTCCAACACCTGTTGCGCGCGGTTGAGGCACGCCGCAGCGCGCGGAAGCGTCAGAATCACCATCTGCGCCATCATCACAAAGAACAGGATCAGGATCGCGTATTCCAGTACGGCCGAGATGCTGCCGATTTGCATGGCATGGGCGCCCACGCGGTTGCCGCCCACCCACAGCACCGCCACCTCGGCGATGTTCATCAAAAAGAAGCTGGAGCTGTCGAGCCCCACAAACAGGTGGTTGACCTTAATGGCGTTGTCCGCGTAATCGCTAAATACCTCGTCCAGGCGCTGCTCCTCGTGGCGCTCCTTATTGAAAGCGCGGATGACGCGAACGCCCACGATGTTCTCGCGCAGCACCACGTTCATACGGTCGATAAAGCTCTGAAGGCGCATAAAAATCGGCGCGGCGTTAGCCACCGTAAAGACCGCCGCCACCAGCACGATCGCAACCACCACGCCCAGCAGCGTTCCCATGGCGGGATCGATGAACCAAGCAAATATGATGCCCGCGACGGCCAGGAATGGCACCGGCAGCACCAACTGAATCGTCTGAAGGATTGCCTGCTGAATCACGTTGATGTCGTTGAGTGAGCGTGTGATCATCGATCCGGTACCAAAGCGCTCAAAGTCGCTGGCCGCGAGCTCGAGCGATTTGTCGTACACGGCATTGCGGATATCGCAGGCCACGTTGGCGGCCAGGCGCGCCGAAAGATAGCAGCCCAGCACCGTGCCGCCGCTAGCCATGCTGGTCGCGATAAACATGTATAGGCCGTTACGTAAAATGTAGTCGACATCGCCCGTGGTAATTCCGGTGTTGACCATGTTCGCCAGCATCGTTGGAACCAACAGCGTACCGACGTTATCCACCAGCAGCACCAGTAGCGTCACTGCGACAAGCCCTCGGTAGGGCTTCAAAAACCTCATTAACAGTCGCACGACTCCCCCTCACGTTGATTCTCCGACTGATCTTCGGCTGCCACCTGCCGCTTAAATGCCTCGCACTCGTCGCCCAGGACTTGGGAGAATTTGCCAATCAAGCGCATAATCTCGCGCTGTTCCCATGGCTCGAGGGCATCGAAGGCTCTCTGCTCGGCCCCTTGCGCCGGCATCGCATACCGTTTTGCAAATCGTCTACCCTCTTCGGTCAGGCTCACAACCTTGTTCTTGCGACTGCCTTCGGCAAACTCAAGCGTGGCGAAACCCCGCGCCGTCAAGGTTTTAATGGCCGAGTTTATGGTCTGTTTGCTATAGAACCATTCGCTTGTCAGACGACTCACAGCGATGCTGCCGCCCGCCGCGCTGGTGTCGACGAGCATCCAATAGGCGCAGTCCGAAAGACCACAGGTGCGCGCGAACTCCGAATAGATACGGTCAAGCCCGTTGAGCATCCGGTCGAAATCGACCAGGCTAACTGCATTATTCATCTCTCCCGCCATTCGATAGTCCGAGTTTTGACTAATTTGTTTTTAGATTAGTCCGAGATTTGACCATTGTCAATAAGTTCGTTATATATGGTCGGCTCTACATTGCATATCGACAGAAAAAGACCGCCGGCGCGGGGGCGGCGCCGGCGGTCACGCGAGAATAGCGATGTATTTGCCTGTTAGGCAGCGACGGCCTCGTAGACCGTGGCGCCCGCAAAGCTGTCGTGCAGGCTCTTGCCGCAGATCCACGGCAGTTCGACGACCTCACAGACCGTGTTAACCAGCTCGGAGCAGTCAGTAAAGTGGCCCTTATCGTTGAGGGCCTCGCAATCCTGAACACGCCAATATCCATCGGTGTGCGTGATGTAGTACTCGTGGTTGTCGATCGTCACAAAAGCGCGCGTCTTGGAACGCAGCAGCTTCAGAAATCCTTCGAAGTCAGTCTCGACGACATCTCCAGCCTGGAACATGATGTTACCTCCTGGCCCGGCGCCACCATGGCGCGTTGATAAACGTTGGTACTCCTTTAGTAAAACCTTTATCAGAGCTTATGCGCGCATCATTTAGGCAAGTGGTAAAAAACCGCAGGGTAGACGGGATAAAACGTTTAACCATCTCATCAGCTTCTCACATTCTTGCCGCAGTTTTATGCAAGTCGACTTTTCCGATTGGTAGCTATTGCTGTTTGGGGCCCTCTGCGCGATTACGGCTACGGCGCGACGGGTAAGAACGGAGCATCTGCAACGCCATCGCTAGGAGAACTCATGGAGACCATCGAAGCGCTCATCCATCGTCGCAGCTGCCGTAACTACAGCGATCGCCCCGTCGAAGCCGAAAAGCTCGCACGCATTATCGAAGCCGGCCAGTATGCACCGAGCGGCATGGGGCGCCAGCCGGTGACGTTTGTCGCCGTTACCGACCCCGCGACCGTCGAGCGCCTCTCGCAGCTCAATGCGCAAGTCATGGGCAGCAACGGCGACCCCTTCTACGGCGCCAAAACCGTTGTAGTGGTGCTCGTCGACCGCAGCGTGCCGACGCACCTGGAAGACGGATCGCTTGCCATGGGCAATCTGCTCAATGCTGCCTATGCGCTGGGTGTTGATTCGTGCTGGATTCATCGCGCCCACGAGGTTTTCGATTCGCCCGAGGGCCTGGAGCTGCTGGCCAGCTGGGGTCTGCCCGCCGACGGAAGCCTGCGCGGCGTCGGTCACTGCATTCTGGGCTATGCCGAGGGCACGCTTCCCGAAGCAAAGCCACGCCGCGACAACGTGGTGTATGTCAGATAAACAGTTCCGCCGTTCTACCGAACGGCGGACCGGCCGACGCTGC
>CAJKZP010000129.1:0-4805 GCA_905204415.1 uncultured Collinsella sp.
GCGTGTGCTGCTTTCGCGCTGCCGTCGCTCGCGCGAGCTTTCGGCGGGGGAGCGCACACTGCTTGCAACGCTTGAGGCCGGAGATGTTTCGGGCGCGGTGGATGCGTGGCTGGCGCTGCAAACGCTGCCTGTTGCGGCGGCTGATGTTGCCGAGGCGCTCGATCTTGTTGCCGGTGAGGCTGAGGCGGCGTTGCGTGAGTTGGTGGCGAAGGGCGCTGCTTGCGCGCTTGCTGGCTCGGATGGTTCGCTGTATGCAGATGTTTCCGCGCTCGATGCCGCGATGGGTACGCTGGCGGCGACCCTGTCTGCCATGCACGCGGCGGCTCCCAAGGAGACGGGCTTTACGCCCGGCGCCGTTGCCCATGCTGCGTGGCCTGCCGCTGATGAAGGTGTTGCCGCGGCTCTAATTGCCGAGGGCTGCTCGCGTGGCGTGTGCGCCGCCGAGGGTGCCGAGGTATTCGATCCGCATTCGGCCGCCGCGGCGGCACGCGTGGTGCGAGAGGCTTGCGAACGTATCGTTGCCTTGCTGGACGAAGCCGGCCTCGATGCACCGACGTTGCCCGAGGTGGGCGAGCAGCTGCAGCTCGATCGCGACACCATGACGCGTGCCCTGCGCGAGCTTTCGCTCAATCGCTCGATCGTTAAGGTCGAGCGCGACGTTGCCCTGTCTGCCGCCGCCGAGGCCCATGCGCGTGAGCTCGTCGCCGCCGCCATTGAGGCAGCCGGCGGCGCAGCCACCACGAGCGTGCTGCGTGAGGCTCTGGGCGTGTCGCGCAAATGTGCCATCAGCATTCTTGAGCATCTGGATGCCGTGCGCTTTACGGTTCTCGACAAGGAAGCCGGCGGCCTGAGGTCCCTGCGCTAGGCCGGTCACTCGCTCCCGCCTCCTCAGTTGCGGTGAAATAGTTCCTATTTGGAGGCTTTGGCAGCAAATACAGGAACTATTCCACCGCAACTTCTTGTTCGTCTTTTTGGGATGGAGCCGTTTCGGTTTGGTAAAATACCGCCGCACTTGGGAACGGATGGGCTCCGGTGGGCTCCGCGGTCCTCAAAACCGTTGCGAGGCGTGCAAAACGTCTTGGATGTGTTCGATTCACATACGTTCCCGCCATACGCTACCAGCGCTTTTGTGCTCGCGGTCTTGCTGCGTGCCGCAAAGGCGCTGTTTTGTTTTTGCACGAGCTTTTCGTAGCGCTGCTATTTCGGTGGCTGTATTTAGCTTCGTGCACCGGGTTTCGAGCATGCCGATGGAGGTGTTTTGCCGTATGACTACCGTAAGACGTGCCGATCTTTCTTGTGTCATCCAAGCGGGTGGGCTGTCCTCGCGCATGGGCTGTGATAAGGCTCGCATGGCGTTTTGCGGCGAGCCGCTCATCGAACGCGTGCTGGGTCGGCTGGCGCCAGTTGCCGGCGAGTTGGTCGTGACGACGTCGCGTCCCAGCGAGCTTGCCTACCTTGAGGAGCGCGCGTTTGGCGGCCTGGTGCCGCGTGTGGTGGCGGACCTTGAAGGGTCGGCGGGCGCCATGCGCGGCATCGCGAGTTCGCTGACTGCGGCCCGGCTGCCTCTCGTGGCGATCGTCGCCTGTGATATGCCGTTTGTCTCTTCGGAGCTAATCGGTGCCCTTGCTGGCTGTGTCGAGGCCGAGGCGCTCGACGTGTGCGTGCCGCGCGAGGAGCGGGGGATTGAGCCGCTGTGCGCCGTCTGGCGCCGTGATGCATGTGCGCCAGTTGCCCAAGAGCTGCTCTCCTGCGACCGACAGCGCATTCGCTGCCTGATCAATCGCGTTCAGGCCGGTTATATGGATGAGCCGCAGATCGTTAAGGCCGCGGGCTCGACGCTCTGCTTCGAGAACGTCAATACGCCCGAGGAGTTTGCGGCGGCCGAGTTACTCGCCTAGACGATTGGAGTTGCCATGTCTCACGATATTTGTCCCGACACGGGAGAACCTTGCACTTGCGACGGGTCCGAGCCTTGCACCTGCGGCTGTGGCGGCTGTGGACATACGGCCGAGGAAGAGGCAGCGGCGGCTGCGTATCGCGAGTCGCACCGCGAGGCTTCGTCCGGTGACGCCCTCGATCACGAACGCAAAATCATCGTGTCGTTCGACAGCACCTTCGATGTGATGGAATGCGAACAGCTGTGTTTTGCCGCCGGTGTGCCCGGGCGCATCATGCCGCTGCCCGGCTCCATCACAGCCGGCTGCGGGCTGTGCTGGGCCATGCCGTTCTCGGGCGATGCACTCGCCGCCTTTCGCGCTGCCACCGAAGGCCGCATAACCCCCGCCGACTACCATCAGCTCGTCCTCTAACCACCAAAACCACCACAAAGGTGCCGTCCCCAATGTGGTGGTTTGGAACACGTGGACGAAACAGGTTTGAAACACGGGTTTTGCACGTCAGACATTCAAAAACGTTTCTACCTGCATCGTAATCAAAACGAAACATCCGCTCGTCGGCTTATGCGAAACTTTGCCGCAACAGTGCGATATTATCCATACACGATAAAGCTCGCGGCGCATGGGGTGCCGCGACCGACATTTTTCGTTTCCCATCATTGGAGGAAGCATGAGCTACACGCAGAAAGTTCTCGAAGAGCTCAAGGCCCGCTATCCCGAGCAGCCTGAGTTCATCCAGGCCGCGACCGAGATCCTCGGCACCATCCAGCCGGCGCTCGACGCCCACCCCGAGTACGAGGAGGCCGCCCTGCTGGAGCGCCTCGTCGAGCCCGAGCGCATCGTCATGTTCCGTGTTCCCTGGGTCGACGACCAGGGCAAGGTTCAGGTCAACCGCGGCTATCGCGTCGAGTTCAACTCTGCCATTGGACCCTACAAGGGCGGCCTGCGCTTTAACCCGACGGTCACCCTGGGTATGCTCAAGTTCCTGGGTCTGGAGCAGATCCTCAAGAACAGCCTGACCACCCTTCCCATGGGCGGCGGTAAGGGCGGCTCCGACTTTGACCCCAAGGGCAAGTCCAACAACGAGATCATGCACTTCTGCCAGTCCTTCATGACCGAGCTCTATCGCCACATCGGCCCCAACACCGACGTTCCCGCCGGCGACCTGGGCGTTGGCGGCCGCGAGGTTGCCTACCTGTTCGGTCAGTACAAGCGCCTGACCAACGAGTGGACCGGCGTCCTCACCGGCAAGGGCCTCTCCTTTGGCGGCTCGCTCGCCCGTACCGAGGCCACCGGTTACGGTCTGGTCTACTTTGTGGACGAGTATCTCAAGAGCCGCGGCGACTCCTTCGAGGGCAAGAACGTCGTCGTTCACGGCTCCGGCAACGTCGCCATCTACGCGGTCCAGAAGGTCGCCCAGCTCGGCGGCAAGGTGCTCGCCTGTTCCGATACCCACGGCTGGGTCGAGGATCCCGACGGCATCGACTACACCGTGCTCGAGCACGTCTACAACAAGAAGCGCTCCGGCCACGACAAGGGCGTCACGCTCGCTATGTACGTCGACGAGAAGCCCAACGCCGTGTGGCACGAGGGCGACGGCCGTGGCGTGTGGCAACTCCCCTGTGACATCGCGCTGCCCTGCGCTCGCGAGAACACGCTGCTGCTCGAGGACGCCCAGGCGCTCGTCGCCAACGGCTGCAAGGTGGTCGGCGAGGGCGCGAACATGCCCACGACCATCGAGGCCACAACCTACTTCCAGGAGAACGGTGTTGCCTTTATGCCCGGTAAGGCTGCCAACGCCGGCGGCGTGCTCGTGTCCGGTCTGGAGATGAGCCAGAACGCCGAGCACCTGTCCTGGACCTTCGAGGAGGTCGACGGCAAGCTCGAGCAGCTCATGCGCGGCATGTTCCACAACGTGGACGACACCGCCAAGGAGTACGGCCAGGAGGGCAACTTTGTCATGGGCGCCAACATCGCCGGCTTCCTGAAGGTCGCCGACGCCATGCTCGCCCAGGGCGTCTGCTAAATCTTCGCTTGACATAGCATGTGATGAGGCTCCCAGTCATCTTGGCTGGGAGCCTTTTTTGATCCGCATGCGACGGAGGAAAACGGATCATTTTGTCCCGACACGAGCTGTGCGCTCACGTTTGGTACACTTAAAGGTACTGGACAAGTGGAGAGATGGGGGAGAACGTGCTCAAGTTCGGTACCTACGTCCGTGTTGGAAACGCGGCCGAAGCCTATGAGCTCTTACAGAAGAACCGCAACAACAAGATTGTGGGCGGCGGCATCTGGATGCGCCTGGGTTCGCGTCGAGTGGCGACGGCGATTGACCTTTCGGCCTGCGGGCTCGATCAAATCGAGGAGACCGAGACCGAGTTTCGCATCGGTGCCATGTGTACCCTGCGCCAGCTCGAGCGCCATGCCGAGCTCAACGCACTTGTCAACCATGTCTTTGAGTTCGCCGTCCACGATATCGTGGGCGTGCAGCTGCGTAACACCGCCACGGTGGGCGGAAGCATCTATGGTCGCTTTGGCTTCTCTGACGTGCTCTCGGCGTTCCTGGCGCTCGATTCGTATGTTGAGCTGACGGGCGCCGGCCGCGTGCCGCTCGCCGAGTTCGTCGACATGGGCTACGTGCGCGACGTGATCGAGCACATCGTGGTCGTCAAGCACGATTACCGTGCGAGCTACGAGGCCGTGCGCAAGGCCGCGACGGACTTCCCCTCACTGAACGTCACCGCCGCCTGGTGGGACAACAGCTGGCATGTCACCGTGGGTGCCCGCCCGCTGCGCGCGACCCTGCTGCAGGGCGAGGTATGTGGCCTTACCGCCGAGCAGCCTTCCGAGGACGAGCTGCGCGCCCTGCTGGAGCGGGCCTACGGCCCCTTGGTCCCTTTTGAGGGGCGC
>CAJKZP010000130.1:0-4719 GCA_905204415.1 uncultured Collinsella sp.
CGGAAAACTCGCCCTGCCCCTCCCGGCCGGAGCTACGGTAACTTTACTGCGAATCCTCGTGTCCGTTGGCCGACGCGCCCCACGCATAATCCTTATGTCGGTGGGCTGATGTGTTGCGTCCCGCTGGGCTATAAGGTCGAAATGAAGGTGGACAGGCGATTTAGGCCTTCGTCCAGATCTTGGTCGGAAACGCAGTAGCTTAAGCGGATGTGGCCTTCGGTGCCGAAACAGTCGCCCGGGACTAGGGCTACGTTTGCTTCTTTGATGACTTTGATGCAGAAGTCTTCGCTTGTTAGGCCGAATTGTTTGATGCTCGGGAAAGCGTAGAAGGCGCCCGCCGGTTCCACTGCGTCGAGGCCCATGGCGCTTAAGGCTGCGAGCACGCGTTCGCGGCGGGCACGGTAGACTTTGAGCATGGGGGTTGGGTCGACGGTCAGGGCTCGCGCTGCGGCGTCCATCTCGAAGGAAACGGCGCTCGATACTAGGTATTGGTGGGCCTTTGCGATCTCGGCGATGACAGGACCTGCCGCTGCGAGCCAGCCCAAGCGCCAGCCGGTCATGGCCCAGGGTTTGGAGAAGCTCTCGATAACCACTGTCTGCTCGCGTAGCTCCGAGTGGCGCTGGGCAAAGCGCTCGTAGCCATCCACATAGACTAGGCGGTTATATACGTCGTCGCAGACCACGTAGATGCCCGCCTGCTCCGCTACGCGCGCCACGGCGTCGAGCGATGCCGTGTTGAGGATGCAGCCCGTAGGATTGTTGGGCGTGCAGATGACGATGGCCTTGGTCGCCGGCGTCACGCAGGCACGAAGCGCGTCTTCGTCAATCTGGAATTGCGCAGGCTCCGTATCTAAAAAGACCGCTTTGGCGTGGTTGGCCACGACAATGCTCTCGTACAGGCCAAAAGCCGGCGTGGGGATAATGACCTCGTCGCCAGGGTTGAGCATGGCCATAAACGTGGCCGACAGGGCCTCGGTCGAGCCGTCGGCCAGGATGACCTCATCGGCCGAAAACGTAAGGCCCGCATCCCCCATGTAGGCAGACAGCGCCTCGCGCAGGGCGGGGCGGCCGTTGTTGGGCGGATAGTGCGTGTCGCCGCGGTCCAGTGCGGCGGTCACCTCGGCGCTAATCACATCGGGCGTGGGAAAATCGGGCTCGCCAAGCGCGAGCGCGATGCACCCCGGATGCTGGGCGGCGAGTGCGTTGATCCGGCGGATGCCGGAGGGCTTAAGCGTGGCAAGCGAGGTGTTCATGGGCAGACGCATGGCGTTCCTTTCGTAAGGGTTGCACTAGGATAGCGCGGCGGGGCGCCGTCAGACGGTGTAACCTAAACGGAAACCAACCGGAAAGGAGGCGGCATGGAGACGACCGCACGCGGCGATGTACCAAAAACGCTGCATAACATCGCGTTTGCCAGTATTCCCGAGAGCGCCGATCTTGAGTTTTTGCTCTGGGACCTGCAGGATGCCATCGCCGCCTATGCTCAGCTTTCTGGCACCGCGCTCCCCCGCCCGATCGATTTGGAGGCGGATGATGCCGGTGCAGTTGATGGCATAGTGCTGGCCATTGAAGATGCGGCTGACAATGAGACGTCGACAGCTATCGAGCAGGCGCTTGAGCGCTTTGGCGGTACGGGAACGCGTGTCTATGCCGTGATTCAAGCCGCACAAGAGGGCGCTGAGCAGACGCGTGGGACCGCCGTTCGTCTGCACAAGGCATGCGAGCGCCATGACCAATTGTGGTGTGGCGGCGTTGCCATCTGCGCCGGCAGCGGCATCGCGGCGCTTCGCCACTCCCCGCGTATGGGCCTCTTGCGCCGACCATTTTCGGAAGCGATGGATAAGCTTGTGGGTGCTGTGCGCATGGGCTGCTCCATTGAACATGCGCAGCTGCTTGGCGGTGGCAATGCCGGTAGCGCCGATGCCGACGGCATGGTGCGCGCCAGGCCCGCCGTGCCCGCACCAATCTGGCACGCCATCATCAAACGCCTCGGCGCCCACGCTCAATCGAATATCTAAATTACAGAGCGACCCAGTCAACTGACTCGCGCCAGCGCTCGACAAGCCGCTCTAGGCGCCAGGCGGCATTGGCAGGACTTGTCGAGGGCAGGACGATGGCGGGCAGCCCGGTGCGTTCTTGTAGATAGCGCTTGTAAAGCCGGCCAGCTGTACCACCGTTGCATATCACCTGCTCAATGGGAGCTGCGCTGGTAATGCGCTCGATATGTGCCGGAACGACGTTTTTGATGCTGGCGTCACTCGAGCCCTTGATGTCGCAGCTCTCGATCACGTCCCACAGGGCCACGCCGCCGTTCAGCAGCATGGCCCGCTTGGCGGCAATGGAGGCATCGAGCGTCGCGGACTCGCCGTCCGCCATAGAATTGCCCTCGTTGGGCGGCACGGGCACACCGAGACACGCGGCCATCACGCGCCAAAAGCGATTCTGAGGGTTGCCGTAATAAAAGGCATTGGCGCGCGAAAGCACCGAGGGAAACGACCCGAGCACCAAAACGCGCGAGTGCTGGTCGAACACGGGCTCAAACCCATGCTCAATATGTTGATAGCTCTCGTCAGACGTTGCCATGGCCTAGGCCCTCAGCAGATAACGCACCTCGTAGGGCGCAAGCTCAAGGACGCCCGTCAGTTCGACCGTGGGTGCATCGTCGGCAAGCAAATCGACAAAGGAGCCGTTGAGTTCGCCGGCGGTGAAGGTATACCTCTCGTTCACGGCATTGACCGCCACGAGCACCGTCGCGTCGTCGCAGGCGCGCTCGAACAGCAGCTGCTTGTTCTGAATCACCACGTTGCGGTACGCGCCGTAGTTGAGAGCGCGTGCCGCCGCATCGTCGGCCGAACGAAGGTGCGCGAGCTGCTTGATGAAGGCCGTCAGCTCGTTGGGCGCAGGCCCATCGAGCGCAGGTCGCAGCGCCCAGTCGCCATCGGGGCCACCCTTTTCGCCGGCAATTCCCCACTCGCTGCCATAGTAGACGCACGGGATGCCCGGCATACCAAAGAGCATGCCGTAGGCGGGACGCAGGCAGGACTTATCGGTGAGGATGCTTGCCAGGCGCGGCACGTCGTGGTTGTCGACAAACGACAGCAGGTGCTTGCCGCGATAGATGCACCAGGGGTCGCCGCCAAACTGACGGTGCAGCGAGTGCGCGATCTCGAACATATTGACCGAGTTAAAGCTGGAGTACAGGCCCTTGTAGCACTCGTAGTTGGTGCAGGAGTCGAGCATCTCGTCGTTGACGATCTGGTTGTAGTCGCCGTGGAGCGTCTCGCCGATCAGCACGAAGTCGGGCTTGAGCTCGCGGGTAAAGGCATGTAGGCGGCGCATAAAGTCGCGGTCGAGCATATAGGCGACGTCCAGACGCAGGCCGTCGACGCCAAAGACCTCGGCCCAGCGGCGCACGGACTCGAGCAGGTAATCGACCACGGCAGGGTTTTGCAAGTTGAGCTTCACGAGCTCAAAATGGCCTTCCCAGCCCTCGTACCAAAAGCCGTCGCCATAGCAGGAGTCGCCGTCAAAGCTAATGTGGAACCAATCCTTGTAGGGCGAGTCCCACTTACGCTCCTGCACATCGCGGAAGGCCCAAAAACCGCGGCCGACGTGGTTGAAGACGGCGTCGAGCACCACACGGATGCCGTGGGCATGCAGCGTCTCGCACACGGCGGCAAAATCGGCATCCCCACCCAGGCGACGGTCTATATGGCGCAGGCTGCGCGTGTCGTAACCGTGGCTATCAGACTCGAGCGGCGGGTTGATGAGCACAGCGCCAATACCGAGTTTTTGCAGGTAGTCGGCCCATTGGGCAATCTTCATGATGGGGGCATCGGGGCTAGCTGTGGCATCGGCGGCCTGGGCGAGCTCATCCTCGGCAACGGGCGCGGCGTTTTCGCGCGGAGCCCCGCAAAAGCCCAGCGGATAGATCTGATAGAACGTCGTCTCGTATGCCCACATAACAGCCTCCCGGTAAGCTCAACACAACGACATCTATTGTATGCCCAGCTTGTATCCTCTCCCCCAAAATAAGTTGCGGTGAAATAGTTCCTGCCTGGGCCTTCAGAGGCTTTAAACAGGAACTATTCCACCGCAACTGATGAGGAGGATGTGGCTAGGCGACGGGCTTTGCGCGGCGTATGGCCGGGAACAACACGGTGATGGCGAGGATGACGCCCACGACGGTGATCGCCCCGCCCACGAAGCCGATCCAGGCGATACCGGGGCCCGAAACCACGGCGCCACCAATCGCCGTGCCCGTGCCGATACCGAGATTGAACAGGCCCGAGAAGATCGACATGGCGACAGCCGACGAATCCGCCGGCGTGTACTTGATGAGCTCGGCCTGGAACGCCACATTGAAGGCCGTAGCGCAGCAGCCCCATAGCGCGCAAACAGCGAGAACCGCAGCGAGCGACGATGCGGCCGGACCCATGAGCAGCAGAGCCACCGGCACGCCGGAGAGCGTAATAGCCAAGAACGGGAAGCGATGCCCATCGAACAGGCGGCCAAACAGCCAGCTTCCGAGCAGACCAGAGCAGCCAAACGCCGTCAGCGTCATGGTGATGGCGCCCGCGTCGACGTGAGCGACCTGCGCCAGGAAGGGCTCGATATAGCTGTAGCTTGCGTAATAGCCGGTCGCCATAAAGACCGTGACCGCGTAGAGCGCGAGGAGGAACGGGTTCTTGAGCAGCTCGGGCAGCTGCTTAACGGTAA
>CAJKZP010000131.1:0-4651 GCA_905204415.1 uncultured Collinsella sp.
CCGCCGCGCGGAACGCCATCTCGTTGGAGTCGACGCTGTGATACGAACCGTCGTACACAGCCACGCGAATGCCCGTAAGCGGGTAGCCGGCAATGATGCCGTCCTTCATAGTCTCCTGGACACCCTTGTCCACGGCGGGGATCAGCGAGCGCGGAATGCGACCGCCCACGACCTCGTCTACAAACTCATAACCGTCGCTCGTACCGTCGGGCCCAATGAGCGGCTCAACGCGCAGCCAGCAGTCACCATACTGGCCGGCGCCGCCGGTCTGCTTCTTGTGGCGGCCCTGGGCACTTGCCGTGCGGCGAATGGTCTCGCGATACGGGATGCGGATCGGCACGCTCTTGGCCGCGACCTTGGTGCGGTCCTCAAGGCGATTGAGCAGGACCGAAACCTGCGCCTCGCCCACCGCCGAAATGATGGTCTGACCGGTCTCCTCGTCGCGGTCGATGCTCATGGTCGGATCAGCCTTGCACGCCTTCTCGATAAACGTGTAGAGCTTCTCTTCGTCGCCGCGATTCTCGGCCTCAATAGCGATGCGGTACTGCGAGTTGGGGAACTTAAACGCCGCGGCCTCAACCTTGCCGGTAATCGAGAGCGTATCGCCCGTCTCGGCAGCCAGCTTGGGCGCCACGATGATGTCGCCGGCATAGGCGTGACCGACCTCGGTCATATCGCGGCCGCACATCACATACAGGTGAGCCAGACGCTCGCCCTTACGCGTGCGCGCATTGATCAGCTCAAGACCCGGCTCAAGCGTACCCGTCAGCACCTTGATAAAGCTGATGCGGCCCTGTTGCGGATCGGCCAGGGTCTTAAACACAAACGCCACCGGGCGGTCATCGTCACTCGAGATCTTAAGCGAATCGCCGTCGATGAGCGGCATCTCGCCGTAGTCCGTCGGTGCCGGGAAGTACGTGGCGATGTCGTCCATCAGCGAGTTGACGCCCTGCTCCTTAATGCAATCGCCCGCAAAGACCGGCACAAAGATGCGCTCGGCGATCGCCTTCGACAGCAGGCCTTCGAGCTCCTCCTGCGTCAGCGTCTCCTCGCCTTCCAAGTACTTCATCATCAGATCGTCGTCAGCCTCGGCCACCAGCTCGCACAGATGGTCATGGGCTTCCTCAGCCTGGGCACGATACTCCTCGGGAATCTCCGACTCAGTGGCTTCGGTGCCGTTGCAATGGCGCGCCTTCATGCGCACCAGGTCGATGATGCCGTCAAAGTCCTCGCCCTCGCCCCAGGGAAGGGTCACGGCGCCCAGGCGCGTGCCAAAGCGCTCCTGCAGCAGGTTCATCGTGGTCGTAAAGCTGGCCTCGGAGCGCGACAGGCGGTTCACGAACACCGCACGCGCCAGGCGCAGGTCCTCCGCCGCATACCAAAGCTTGACGGTCGTAGGCTGCGGGCCGGCCTCGGCGTCGACCACAAACAGAGCCGTCTCGCAGACGCTCATCGCGGCAAAGGCGTCGCCGATAAAATCGGGGTAGCACGGGGCATCGAGCACATTGATGCGCGCGCCCTTCCAGTCGATCGGCGCAATGGTCGTCGAGATGGAAAATGCACGCTTGACCTCTTCGGGGTCATAGTCGAGCGTGGGCTTGGTGCCGTCGTGGCCGCCCAGGCGGGCGGTCTTGCCGGAAAGGTGGAGCATGGCCTCGGCGAGTGAGGTCTTGCCCACCCCGCCTTGGCCTACGAGCACCACGTTCCTTACATTACCGGTCTTGGGAGCACCCATGATGACCTCCTTGCAGGGCCGCGCGCAATGCGCGACGCCAACGGGGAGAGTTCGCGGTCGGTGCCGTCCCGGGAGCAGCATGGTCGGCAGCCGAGCCGACTCACCCTCCAAATGTCCTATGCCACCACCCTACCCTCACGGACGACTATCCATGCATACCTTTCGGCACACGTATGAATACGGGCGGCGAGAGGAAGGAGAACGTATACGAGGCAATTATTGGACCCCGCCGATGCAAATTAAAGTGCCGCCGCAGGCCGTAAAACCTGCGGCGGCTTCGCCTCAATCAATAGTTGAGTAAAAAGCTGAGCCTACCCCTCGATACGACTCAAGAACTCACGGGTACGTTGCTCACGAGGGTGATCGATAACCTGCTCGGCAGGGCCCTCCTCGACAATGCGACCTCCGTCCATAAAGACAACGCGGTCGGCAACATCGCGCGCAAACTGCATCGCGTGGGTCACGATCACCATCGTCATATTCTGCGCGGCAAGGTCTTTAATGACGCGCAGCACCTCGGCCGTTAGCTCGGGATCGAGCGCCGAGGTCGGCTCGTCAAAGAACAAGATCTCCGGGTCGAGCGCCAAGGCGCGGGCGATACTCACACGCTGTTGCTGACCACCCGAAAGCTCACATGGCACCTTGTTCTCGTTGCCCGTAAGCCCCATCTGCGCGATCAACTCACGCGCACGTGCTTCGGCCTGCTCGCGCGGACGCTTGAGTACGCGAACCGGAGCGTCGGTGATGTTTTTCATCACCGTATAGTGCGGAAACAGATTGTAGTTCTGAAACACCAGGCCAAATCGCGAACGCGCTTGCTTGGGAACATTTCCCTTCGCATATATCGCACCCGACCCCGCGTCCGTCGCAACGGCAAGGTCGCCAAACGAAAGCGAGCCACCGTCGAGCGTCTCGAGCAGCGTGGCGCAACGCAACAGCGTGGACTTACCGCCACCCGAAGGCCCGATAATCGCCACGACCTCGCCGCGCTTTACCTCGAGCGAGATATCCTTGAGTACCTCATTGCCGCCAAACGCCTTACGCGCGTTCGCTATATTCATTACCGAATTAATCATGGTAGTAATCCAATTTTTTCTCGGCGGCGCCCAGCAGCATCTCGACCACAAAGTTAAAGACCCAGTAGATCAGTGCCGCAATCGCAAACGGCACCATGCTCACCTGCGAGGCGACCAGCGCTTTGGCGGTCGAGAACATCTCACCCACGCCGATGGCAAATGCCAACGACGTGTCCTTGACCAGCGTGATGATCTCGTTGCCCATCGCTGGCAGAATGCGCTTGGCGACCTGCGGCATCACGATATACAGAAACGTCTGCACGCGCGAATAGCCCAGTACCTCGGCAGCCTCGTATTGACCGCGAGGAATGGACTGCAGGCCCGAGCGATAGATCTCGGCAAAGTAACCGGCGTAGTTGATGATGAACGCCACAACGCACGCCGTCCACTTGGAATCGGGCGTGAGCGAAATACCAAACACGTAATACGGGGCAAAGTAGATGGCAAACATCTGTAGCATGAGCGGCGTGCCGCGCATCACCGAAATATAGATGCGCGCAATCCAGCGAAGCGGCGCAATTTTGCTCATGCGCATGAACGCCACGGGGATTCCCAGCGGAATCGACCCGAGCAGCGTCAGCACAAACAACTGCAAACTGACCAAGAATCCCTGGCCAAGCATCTGCATCATGATCTGAATAGACAACCCAAGCTCTCTTTCACAACAACAGAACGGCGGAGTTTATTTTCTCTCAAATAGGCACAGTGCCCAAGATTGCGAGCGACAAGCCCGACGAAGCGTACTTTGGTACGCGAGGAGGGTTGGAGCCGCAAGGTTGGGTGCTGTGGCTATTTGAGAACCCAGTTGTCGAAGGACAGACCATAATCTGCATATTTATCGCAGAGGTCCTTGACCGTACCGTCCTCATAGAGCGCTTTGAGCGACTCGGTCACGGCATCGGCCGACTTGGTGTCACCCTTCTTAAAGCCGACGGCATAGTGCTCGCTAGACAGCGGTTTATCAAGCTGCGTATAGGCATCGGGCTTGGCGGCAAGCTGATACTGGGCGATCGAAAGGTCGCAAGCCACGGCATCAACCGCGCCGCTCTCGAGCTGCATAAAGGCCGTGTTGTACTCGCCGATGGTGTCGAGCGTGGCGAATGTCGCTGCCAGATCCTTCTGGTCACCCTCGAGCACATCCTGCGCAGCGGAATCGGTCTGGGTAATCACCGTCTTGCCGGCAAGATCGTCCCAACTCTTGATGCCCGCATCCTTCTTGACCACCAGCACCTGCTCGTTGAGCATATACGGCTCGGAGAACGTGTAATCGTCCTCGCGACCCTCCATGGTAAAGCCGTTCCAGATGCAGTTGATGGCGCCCGAGTTGAGCAGCGTATCCTTGGCGTCCCAGTCGATAGCCTCGTATTTGACCTCCCAGCCCTGCTTATCGGCAACGGCCTTGGCCAAATCGAGATCAAAGCCGGTATACTCGCCATCATCGCCCACAAAGCCGTACGGAGGATAGGACTTGTCAAAGCCCACCACGAGCTTCTTGGACTCCGCAGCGCCCTTCACATCCTTGGCCGCGGCAGAGCCAGCAGCGGAGCCCTTGCCGGCACCACCGCCGCAGCCGACAAGACCAAGGCCGAGCACCGTGGCAAACGAGCCGGCTAGACCAACAAACTGACGACGAGACATATCGGTATTCATGGTATTCCCCCTTGGTGGCACTTTAGTTAAGTAAAGTGAGTCATGTAACGTTCAGAATCATACACTTTAGCGTGATAGAGCACAAGGTTGGTGCACCCGGAATGCCGGCAGCCGTCACGGTATTTAATTTGCTGTTCTACAGTCCTGCTCACGACGGAGGCCACATTAAGTGGCCTCCTGTTCGTGCGGA
>CAJKZP010000132.1:0-4482 GCA_905204415.1 uncultured Collinsella sp.
GGCGCGGCGGCCTGAGCAGCAGCCACGCTCGCCGGCACGGCGCCGTTGGCGACCATGGTCTCCAAGCGTGCCACGCGCTCGGCCAGGGCTTCAATCGTCAAATCGGCCTCGGGACGCGCCAGACGCGTACAGGCGATCTCGAGCACCAGGCGCACGTCGCTCGCGCCCCTCATCTCCAACGCGGCATCGTCGAGCACCGTCAGCACGCGGGCCAGACGGTCGGCGGGATGCTCGCCAAAGGCAGCAGCCTCGGCAGCAAGCGCCTCGGCCTGCTCGGCCCCGCCCTCAAACAGCTCGGCACGGGCACCGGCAACGCAGGCCACATACACGTCGCGCACATGCGCCACCAGGTCGCGCGTCAGCTCAAGCAGATCATTGCCCTCCTCGACCTGTGCGCGAATGAGCCCATAGAGTTCAGCAATATCACGCTCGGCAATAGCGCGGGCAAACTCGCCCAGGATCTGGTCCGAAACCTCGCCCAAAAGCGAGCGGGCATCGTCTGCATGCACGGCGCCGTTGCCAAAAACGCTCAGCTGCTCCAGCGTGGAAAGCGCATCGCGCATACCGCCCTTGGCATGGCGTGCCACGATGGCCAGCGCCTCGTCGTCGTAATCGAAGCCCTCCTGCTCACACACGTAGGACAAGCGATGCTCGATATCCTCGTTGCCGATACGGTGGAAATCGAAGCGCTGGCAGCGCGAGAGGATGGTCTCCAGAATCTTTTGCGGATCGGTGGTGCACAGCACAAAGATCACGTGCGCCGGCGGCTCCTCGAGCGTCTTGAGCAGCGCGTTGAACGCTGCCGTCGTGAGCATGTGGACCTCGTCGATGATATAGATCTTGTACTTGCCGCGCACCGGGGCAAAGTTGACGGAGTTGATGATCTCCTCGCGCACGTTGTCCACGCCCGTGCGGCTTGCGGCGTCGAGCTCGTAAACATCGGGATGATTGCCCTCGGCGATGAGCTCGCACTCCTCGCAGGTGCCGTCGGGCATGCAACCGCTCGCACCCTCGGCGCGCGCCGCCTCGGCATTGCGGCAGAGCAGTGCCTTGGCAAGAATGCGCGCCATGGTGGTCTTGCCCGTGCCGCGCGGTCCGCAGAACAGGTACGCGTGGGACAGGCGCCCCTCGGTGATGGCATGCTCGAGCGTCGAGACGATATGCTGCTGGCCCACCACGGAGTCGAAGGTGAGCGGGCGATACTTTCGGTACAACGATTCCATGGGTGCTCCCCCGGGTATACTGAGTCTTGTTGCCGCGACGGCCATGCGGTCGCACGGAATACTGCATTCATAATAACCCGTACGGCGAGCCCGCCGCGATAGGAGTCCAAAGAGCATGGCAGACGCAGAGAGCAACCTCGTCCCCTCCGAAGCAGCCGACCAGGTCGAGGTCGCGCTCGAGGAGCAGGCCGCAGCCGACGACGGCATCCTGTACCTCAACGAGTACCAGTACGAAAACGACCTGGTCACCGACTTCGCCCGCCTGGTCGCCTCGCCCAGGCGTCGCGGTTCGCTGTATGTCGCCGCGGCAATTGCCGCGCTGCTCGGCATCGGCATGCTGGTGGCCGGCGACAACTGGATCAAGTTTGGCGTCGTCCTGATCGTATTCGGCGCCTTTTTGGCCTGGTGGAGCAAAAACCTGCACCACACGCTCGCCCGTGACTTTATCGACGCCGTCGAGGCCGACGAGTCCATGGGTGGCCGCTATCGCCGCGTCGCTGCCAACGAGGACGGCCTGATGGTTTGGGGCAAGAGCGGCAAGTCGCAGTTCTTCCCGTTTGAGAAGCTCGACCACGTACTCGACGGCGAGCGCATCTTTGTAGCCATGTTCGCCGACCAGGGCGTGACTATCCCTAAGGACACCTTTATCCGCGGCGATGCCGAGCAGTTTGGCCCCTTCCTTAAGGCGCGCATCAACAAAAAGCTCCGCATCGAGACCAAGAAGAAAAAAATGAAGGCCGAGAAGGCTGCCGCCGAGGCCAAGCGGGGCGACAAGGCCGACAAGCCCCAGGACAACAAGGGCAAGCAGCGCAAGCAGAAGAAGAGCAAGAAGAAGCGCTAAGGCCAAGCCAGACAGGCAGCCTCGCATCCCGCCATCCTCCCCATGCACCTGAGCGTGCTACACTAGCAGCATCTATGCCACCGCGAATGGCTCGGCCCCGCGCCCGCCGCTCGCAAACGAACTTTAAACGCACGAGGGTTGGCCATGCCGCTTTTCTCGCAACATACCGCCCGGTTCTCGCCGGACGTTCCCTTGGAGGGCACTAGCTCTCGCGAGCTGCTCAAGCGGTACCAGCCGCTCGAAACGCTTGCGACCGGCGGTTTTGGCTCCATCGAGATTTGCCGCGACACACACCTGCGCCGTCGCGTGGCCATTAAGCGCATCCCCCTCACAGACGGCGCTGGCATGCCCGCCAGCGACATTATGGATGTGCTGCGCGAGGCGCATACCGCCGCCATGCTTCAACATCCCAATATCGTGCAGGTTATCGACTTTACGCACGACACCGCCTATGCCTACCTGGTCATGGAATATGTCGACGGCATGTCCCTAGCCGAGTTTTTGCATCGCGTGGACGGCCATTCGCTCACCTTTGACGAGGCCGCTGCCATTGCCGACGCGCTGGGCCAGGCGCTCACCTTCGCCCATAGCAACGGCGTGCTCCACCTGGATATTAAGCCCGCCAACGTGCTCATCGACCACTCGGGCAATGTAAAGCTCACCGACTTTGGCATGGCGCGGCTGTCGTCTGCCGGCGGCTTTGGCGGATCGCGCGGCGGCACCATCGGCTACATGCCACCCGAGCAGCTCGACATCGAAACTGGCACGGTTGACGAGCGCGCCGATGTCTTTGCCCTCGCCTGTGTGATCTACGAGGGCATGTGCGGCAGCGCTCCCTTTATGGCGGCCACGCCCGGCGACTCGCTCGGCCGCATCATCGGCGGTGCCACCTATCCCAGCGAGCTCATCCCACACTTTCCCCCGGGAGCCGAGGCTGCACTCATGAGTGCCCTCTCCCCCATGCCGCAAGACCGCCCTAACAGCATCGAGGCATTTTGCGACCAGCTGCTCGCCGGCTTGGGCAGCGTGCGCGAGGGCCGTCGCAGCCTGGAGCAGATGGTGGGCGAGCTTTCGGATGACGAGCGCGCGGCAGACGGTATCGAGCCATCGAGTTACGCGGATGACACCGTCGAGGTCGACCCCGCACTTGGTTGGGCGGGCACGCGCTGGAGCTGCGCGCGCAACTACACCATGCGCGCCATCTCGGCGCTCTCATGCGGAGCCTTTAGCTTTTTGCTTATGCAGACAGCGGGCGTCGCGGCGCTTCCCGGGCTGGTCGTGGCGGCCATCGCTATTGGCGCGGCGGCAGGCTTGGCCCCGCAGATCGGCTCGGCCATCTCGGCCGTGGGCTTTTTGGTGCTCATGGCCAACGCCACCATGCAGGCGCAGGGTATCCTGTCGATGCTGCCGGTCGCGGTCATTTTTGCCGCCGCCATGTCCGGTTGGTGGATTGCCTGGGGACGCTCCGAGGCAGCTGCGAGCGCGGCGCTCACCTGCGCGCTTGCGCTGGGTTGCCTAACCGGCGACGCCCTCCTTGCCGCCGGAGCCGCCGGGGGCTTCGCGGCGTTTTGGCTCGCTCCGGCAAGTGCCGCGGCGGCTACGGGCATGGGCGCACTCTTTGCCCGCCTTGCCGCAGCAGCCCTCTCTGCGGGAGGCGTACTGGGGCTTAGCAGTGTCGCCGTAGCGCTGGGAGACGCGCTCCTTCTCGCTGCAATCGTGCTGGTTTCAGCAACGGCCGCGGCAACATCGCTGCTGCTCAACGCTCATGCCAAGCGCGCCGAGCAGGGATCGAACCTTGCCGCCATCGTCGCAATTGCCGTCGCCGGCATTGGCTCGGCCGTATCGTTTTGTCTTGCACACCATATGGAAATTGCCAGCCTTGCGAGCCCGGTCGTCGCCAAGGCGGCGGTTGCGGGAATCCTATCCTCTATAATCGTTGGGATATGCCTTTATTTGCTCGGATACCAAAGAACCTATACGGAGAGTGATCTTTCGTGAACTTCCTGAACATCTTCGAGGACCACGTGGCCGGCATCTTCGGTGCCACCCGTGCCCCGTTCTCCTTTAAGAAGCTTGCCAAGCAGGCCGCTCGCGACATGGAGGATCAGACTCTGGTGATCAACGGCGTCAACACCGCGCCGGCACTCTATACCATCCTGATTGCCGCCGACGACCCCATGCTCGCCCCGTTCTACCCCGAGCTTTCGCGCGAGGTCCGCGAGTTTGTGAAAGCGCAGGCCGAAAAGCGCCGCTACGCCTTTGTCGGCGAGCCCCTCGTTCGCTTTATGATCGACCCGCAGCTGCGCGGCGGCAAGTTCTCGGTCTTTGCCGAGAACGTCGATGCTCCCACGCTCGGTCGCCTGTACGAGGAAGAGCGCGCCTACCAAAACGGCCTAGGCCAGAACAGCTCGGCCACAA
>CAJKZP010000133.1:0-4398 GCA_905204415.1 uncultured Collinsella sp.
TCACAAACTGGCCGGCGATGATGCTGTTGGGCGTCTCCTTCTGCAGTTCCTCGGCCTTGGCGATGGCGCCCTTCATGCCCTTGGAACCGTCGGTGAGCACGAGCTGTGCGCCGTATGCCTGCATAAGCTTGCGGCGTTCGACGGACATAGTCTCGGGCATGGTGATGATCACCTTGTAGCCGCGAGCCGCCGCCACCGAGGCGATGCCGACGCCGGTGTTGCCGCTCGTGGGCTCGATGATGGTGTAGTCGCCGCCGCGCACGAGCTTGCCGGCCTTCTCGGCCTCGTCGATCATGCTCTTGGCGACGCGGTCTTTAACGGACCCGGCGGGGTTGAAGTATTCCAGCTTGACGAGCACGCGGGCCTTGAGGTCCTCATCGGCCTCAAAGTGAGTGAGCTCCAGAAGCGGGGTGTGGCCGATAAGCTGATCGATGGACGTGTAAACATTGCTCATGGTGAACCTCCAAAGTGTTCAAACGACTGGATACCGTGTGGGTTTACGGTGTGTGTAGCAGCGAAACCCATAAACCTTATGGGTTGTTCTTTTTGCTGTTGGCAAGCATAGTAGACAGTAAAGCCTAGTAACGCAATGGGAAATAGAAGATTATTACGAGTCGATTAACCAGCTTGACGGGAATAGGTATTTTCAAAACCAATTTTTCGGCTAGAATTTCTACGAATTAAAAGACCGAAAGGCAGCAATATATATGTTGGTTTCCACAAAGGGCAGATATGCCCTGCGCGTTATGGTCGACCTGGCCGAGCACCAGGCAGCAGGTCGCATTCCCCTCAAAGAGATCGCCGCGCGTCAGGGGATTTCGGAGAAATATCTGGAGAACATTTTGGCCACGCTCGTCCGCGCCAATATGCTCTCGGGCATGCGCGGCAAGGGCGGCGGCTACGTGCTCACGCGTCCGCCCGAGCAGTACACGGTGGGCGAGATCTTGCGCCTGACCGAGGGCAGTCTGGCACCGGTCGCATGCCTAGACGGCGACTGCAAGGGCTGTTCGCGTTCGGATGAGTGCCCCACACTCGACGTGTGGAAGAACCTGGACAAGCTCATCAACGACTACCTCGACGGCGTGACGCTCGATGCGCTCGTCGCCCCTAACGAGGGCTACGACTACGTAATCTAGCCCCACCTTCCATTTGGGGGCGGGGTAGAAATGGTAGATTTTCTTGCCCTCTGAGGCTTGGCAAATGACAAGGCCGCCCATCGTTGCGATGGACGGCCTTCGTTTTGGCGTGTTGTGGCGGTCCGTATCCGGTCGCTTTAGCTCCTGGCGACGCTGTCGAGAACGCTGCGCATGATGGATACCAGGATGCTGCCCATAAAGGCCGATCCAAAGCCGGCAATGGAGATACCCGCGCCCAGCAGATTGACCGACAGGTAGCTGGCCAGCTCGAGCATAAAGCTGTTGACTACGAGCTGAAAAATACCAAGCGTGATAATAGTGAGCGGCAGCGAGATGACCGTCAGGAACGGCTTGACGAGCGAGTCGACA
Organism: uncultured Collinsella sp.; assembly: GCA_905204415.1. GTDB lineage: Bacteria > Actinomycetota > Coriobacteriia > Coriobacteriales > Coriobacteriaceae > Collinsella. The sequence goes on from CAJKZP010000133.1 coordinate 1,506, forward strand.
ATGTTGAGGAACAGTCCCACGAAGGCAAAGCAGGCCCAGGCGTCGGCCATGCCGAAGGGCTGAATGCCGGGGACGAGAAACGTTGCGATCGCGATGGCGATTGAGGTCAAAAGCCAGTTGAGCAAAAAGCGCATGGTGGGAATCCTTTCTTGCGCATGGCGTGGTGAGGGGGCGTGAGGGGCACATACCTTTGCAACTCGGATAGATGCGCGGGCTCGGCCCTGTTCGGCCGCCCATTGTCTCAGATATTCGTGGAGCTTGCGTGCGCATTCGGTTTCAAAACGGCGTTCGTCCTAGAAAATGTGCCGCTGGCAGAGAGTCTTGTCGCTTTAGTTTGGTGGTGTGCTAAACTGCTACGGGCAAAAGCCACAGGCGTTGCCCTATTGCATAGAACGGGCGAACGATGCCCGATGTCAGTATCAACTTCGATGCCTTTTGGCGGGTTTGGCGGTGATCGATGAATATCGAGAGCATGTTTGACAAGCCTGATGTCAAGCAGCTGGTCCACGCATTTAGCCTTTTGGACGACGAGAAAGATATCCAAGCGTTTTTGACCGATATCTGCACGCCGCGTGAGATTTGCGATCTATCGCAGCGTCTGCAGGTCGCGCGTTACCTGGACGAGGGTGAGCCCTATGTCGAGGTTCAGGCGCGTACCGGCGCTTCGTCCACCACGGTGAGCCGTGTGTCCAAGGCGCTCAACGGCGAGTACGGTGGCTACCGCAAGATCCTCATTAAACTGGAGGATGGCGAGTAGACCGCGCCAAAAACGAATTGTGCAAAACCGCTCCTCCGGGGGCGGTTTTTTGATCCCTTGGGGACGGAGGAAAACGGATCACCGGGTTAGACAGACCCCCTCGGTGATCCGTTTTCCTCCGTCCCCAATGGATCAAATCTGTTGGCGTGGGGCAAATCTGTCCGCTTGGGCGGGTAGGATGGATGCATTGATTATTGCGAACAGTTTGAGCGGAGGACCATGCCTGTTCGAATCTATACCACCAATGCCGGCACGGATTTGAGCGATGCCGAGTCGGCGTTGCTTGCCGACCTTATTGCCCGCCACGGACGTGCCGTGCTGCTGGCGCCTACGTTTGCCGAGCTCGACCTGTGCCGTCATGATGCGGCGGAAGCCGGGGTTTCACTAGGTATCGACTACAAGACGCCTACATCGTGGCTTCGCTCGCTTTGGGAGCTTTTGGGCGACGGGCGCGGTTTCGTGGACAACCTGCAACGCCAGATGCTGTTTTCGGACATGGTAACGCGTCTCGACGATGCCGATTTGCAGCCGCTTTCGCGCAGTCAGGGCACGGTGCGCATGCTTGCGCGCATGGCCCGCGACGTGCTGCCGGGTGTGGCGGGGACGACGGCCGAGCGATGCCGTGGAAACAATTGCCAGCCTGAGCCAAAAAGCGATGCCGAGGCTCGTGTGTTCGAGCTTTTGCGCGCATATGCGGACGGTTTGGACCGTCGAGATATGGTCGAGCCCTGCGAGGCGGCCGACATTATGGCCGGTGTCCTGGCCGATAGCCTGCCGGCGTGCACTCGCGCCGTATGCGTGCGCGGTATCACGTCGTTTACGCACGGCCTGCTCGAGCTGCTGTCTGCCGTGGCGAACAATGGGGGAGAGGTCGTCGTGCTGCTTGCCCGCGAGCAGGCGGCGATGCGCGAGGAGCTTGCCGTGGCATTTGATGCCCGCGGTGTGCTGTTTGAGGTCGCGCCGCTGGGGGAGGACGCCGTCGCGTCTGATGCCGCTTGCGGGACCGCCGCTCAGCCTGCCTTTATTGAGGTCGCCGGCCCCCATGCCCGTGCTCATGTCTATGCGGACGCCATCGATAAGTTGGTGAAAGCGTACAAGGAGTCCAAGGCCGATAAAGCCACTGCAACGCCCACCGACCCCGTGCGCGTGCTCGTCGTTTCTGCCCGGGCACCCCAGCTGTTCGGTGAGCTCGCCTCTCGTCTGGCAGCTCATCATATCGCTGCCGAGACAGTTGAGTTCACGGCGTTTTCCCAGTCCATTGCGGGCAGGCAGTTTGCGGCGCTTGCCGGCCTGATCGAGCGCATGAAGGCCGCCGATGAGGGCGCGGCGTCAAAGACCGAGTGGTGGCCCGCGCCGGAGCTTACCGACTGGATTTACAGCCCGCTTTCGGGCGCTGATGCCGTCAATGCCCGTACCTTCGATAAGAATATGCGTCTCTCGCGTAGCAAGACTACCGCGGGCGTTAAGAGTCTGCTTCAGAGCGTCCAGGGCCAGGTGAGGGGCGCGCGCAGGGCGGCGAGCGACGACAACTGGTTTAAGAACGTACCGTGTGTGGTTTCGGACGTGTTCCAGGCGCTGTGGCGTGACAAGCCCGTGACGGCGCTTAAGGCCATGCTTGCCGTCGCCGAGGCGTTGCCCGATCGCTCGCTGGGCAGCTTGGATGGCCAAGCCCGTCGCCAGGCGGAGGTGGCCCTGCTGCGCCACGCCATCGAGATCCTTATGAATGGCGCCCGCGCGCTCGACGTGTCGCAGGCCGCAACCGTATCCGTGCTCGATGGCATTCGCACCAAGGTGGACAAGCGTAGCACCGCCTACGATTACGAGACCCACGAGGTTGACCGTGCGCCACGTGCTCAGGTTCGTTTTGCTTCGCTTGCCGATGCGGCAGCTCTGCGCCCCGGCAGCTACGATGCCGTGCTGTTTGCCGATGTCGATCTGGACAGCTATCCGCTCTCGCACGAGGAGGGGCCGCTGGCCACGCTGACGGCGAGCCTTGGTCGCGAGGGCGTGACGCTTGAGCCCGCGGCCTTGCTGCGCGCGCGCTTTGGCCACGCGATGCAGGCGGCACGTGGCCCGGTTGCGCTTGCCCGCGTGACGCACGATCGCCAGGCGCGCGAGGGCTATCCGGCTGCCGTG
>CAJKZP010000134.1:0-4336 GCA_905204415.1 uncultured Collinsella sp.
ATCTACTGGACTGCCCACTACATTGTCACCGACCAGCTGGCGCTGGCAAGCCGCACCTACACCGAGGTCCCGAGCGACTGCAGCCCCGCTGCGCTCGAGCACGACCTGGTCTTCTGCGGCCTGTCCGGCATGATTGACCCTGTCCGCCCCGAGGTCGCCGACGCCATCCGCGAGGCCCACGACGCCGGTATTCGCACCGTCATGATCACGGGCGACCATATCGACACCGCCGTGGCCATTGCCAAGCAGCTGGGAATCGTCACCGATCGCAGCCATGCCATCACCGGTGCCGACCTCGATCGCATGAGCGACGAGGAACTCGACGCGCACATCGAGGACTACGGCGTGTACGCCCGCGTCCAGCCCGAGCACAAGACCCGCATCGTCGAGGCTTGGAAGTCGCGCGACCAGATCGTGGCCATGACGGGTGACGGCGTCAACGACGCCCCGTCCATCAAACGTGCCGACATCGGCGTGGGCATGGGTATCACCGGTACCGACGTCACCAAGAACGTCGCCGACATGGTGCTCGCCGACGACAACTTCGCCACCATCATCGGTGCTTGCGAAGAGGGTCGCCGCATCTACGACAACATCCGCAAGGTCATCCAGTTCCTGCTTTCGGCCAACCTTGCCGAGGTATTCTCGGTGTTTATTGCCACGCTCATCGGCTTTACCATCTTCCAGCCGGTGCAGCTGCTGTGGGTGAACCTGGTTACCGACTGCTTCCCCGCGCTCGCGCTGGGTATGGAGGACGCCGAGGGCGACATCATGAAGCGCAAGCCGCGCAACGCCAAAGACGGCGTCTTTGCCGGTAACATGGGCCTGGACTGCGTGGTCCAGGGCCTGATCATCACCGTGCTGGTGCTGGCGAGCTTCTTTGTGGGCGTGTACTTTGACATGGGCTACATCCACATCGCCGATATGATCGCCGGCAATGCCGACGAGGAAGGCGTGATGATGGCCTTCATCACGCTCAACATGGTCGAGATCTTCCACTGCTTCAATATGCGCAGCCGTCGTGCGTCGCTGTTTAGCATGAAGAAGCAGAACAAGTGGCTGTGGGCCTCTGCCGCGCTGGCGCTGGTGCTGACGGTGATCGTTACCGTGCAGCCGACGCTTGCCGAGATGTTCTTTGGTCCCGTGACGCTTGAACTCAAGGGCGTTGTCGCCGCGCTGGGCCTTGCCTTCCTGATCATCCCGCTGATGGAGATCTACAAGGCGATCATGCGCGCTGTGGAGAAAGAGTAAGTTAACCTGTCCGGGCCCGCCCCTGCGTGTTTTCTTCTTCGCTGGTCCTCGCGCTTCGCGCTGCGGGATCGCTCAGAAGAAACCCCTCTCGGCGGTCGGGCCTTCGGGCAACCTCTCGGGACCGTAAGCTGAGGGAAAGTTTGTGAGCCGATCGAGCGTTTGCTCGACCGGCTCTTTTTGATTTAGGGCTTTGCCCGGCCAGCTCTTTTTGATTTAAAATACCTGCTCAGTTGTGATTTGTGGTGCTGGGAGGCGCTTGTGGGCAAGGCTAAGGCTAAGGCGAAGAAAAAGACGACGGGGGCGCGGGCTAAGCGCGATCGTCGTCGGAAGCTTGCGACCGAAGCCCCCGCGTCTGCCGAGGAGCTGCTGGCAAGCGTGCCGGGACTCGACGCGCTACAGGATGTTCCGACGTTCGACGACCTGCCGATCGGTGATGCTCAGCGGGCTGCTTTCGATGATTTTTGCGCCCAGGCCGAGGAGCCCGAGCAGATGCAACTTGGTGCCGTGGTGCGCCTGGATCGCGGGTTTCCGCTGGTGGCGACTGCCGACGACACCTTTCGTGCCGAGCATGCCGTGGGGTTTGCCAAGTCACGTGGCGAGGATGAGGTTCTGCTGCCCGCCGTGGGCGACCGCGTGGCGGTTCGCCGCGCGCCCGGGCACGACATGGGCGTGATCGAGTGCGTTCTGCCGCGCCGTACGAGCTTTGAGCGTTGGCGCGGACGCGCTCGCGGCGAGCGTCAGGTGCTTTGCTCCAACGTGGATAGTGTGCTGATCGTGCAGGCGCTCGGCGCCGGCGAGGTGCTGCTCGACCGCGTGGCGCGCTCGCTGGTGTTGGCGCTCGACTGCGATGCCGAGCCGGTGGGGGTGCTGACCGTTGCGAGGCCGCCGAGCTCGAGCGCGATCTGGACCGCGTGCACCGCTTGGTGGGTCCGGACGTGCGCGCAATCGTGACATCCTCTGCCGAGGGCCGTGGCCTGGACGAGGTTCGGGCCTGCGTTCCCGCCGGGAGCTGCGCCATGATCCTGGGTGAATCGGGTGCCGGCAAGTCGACGCTGCTCAACGCGCTGCTGGGCCACGATACGTTGGCGACCGGTGGCGTGCGCGAGCGCGATGACCAGGGCCGCCATACCACCGTCGCGCGCGTGATGGTGGCGCTTCCGGGTGATGCCGGTGTTATTGCCGACGCCCCGGGCCTGCGCAGTCTGCCGCTCGTAGGCCACGAGCGGGGTTTGGCGCGCGCGTTTCCCGAGATCGTCGAGGCGTCGCGTGCGTGCCGGTTTGGCGACTGCACGCATACCCACGAACCGGGCTGCGCCGTTCGCGAGGCCGAGGATGCCGGGCAGATCGACAGCCTGCGCCTGGAGACGTTCCAAAACCTGGCGTCATCCATGCGTGTGAGTGCTCAGATGCTCGATCCCGACGTCCATCTGTAATTGAATGTAGCTATGACAGCCGTCTCCCAATGGTACGGGAGGCGGCTTTTTTATTGCCGATGCGTCTTTAAACGTGCGTTTTACTGACGTGCTGACCAAAACCTTGCCACGAGCTTGACGGGCCGGTCAGCTTTTGGTCGGCATTTGGTTTGACACGCAAAACCAAGATCGCGATCGCGTCGTTTTGTTGCTTGTCCGCTCGGACAATGGTGGTACGGGCATCTGCCCGGTGCTACCTTGAGAGGAGCGGCCGTGAACAAGAGCAAGCGCATCGCCATCAGTCTGATCGCGGGCGTGCTCGCAGCGCTGCTCTGCATGGTCTACGCGTCATCGATTCGCTCGCAGGCCGAACAGGCCCAGGCCGAGACGCTGGCCAAGTACGGCGGCGATCGCGTTGAGGTGTGCGTCGCGGCGCGCGATATCGATGCGGGTGAGACCCTCGACGAGACCAATGTCATAACCCAGGAATGGCTGGCGAGCCTGCTGCCGCGCGATGCGGCGACCGAGCTGCGCCAGGTGCGCGGCGACGTGACGACCTCGCGCATCCCTAAAAATGCTGTGATTTGCGATGTCTACACCAAGGCCGAAACCCACACACTCGAGGTGCCCAAAGGCAAGGTCGCCGTTTCGGTGGCGGTCGATGCCGAGCATTCGGTCGGGGGCGCCACGGGCGTGGGCAGCTACGTGGACGTGTACGTGCAAAAGGACGGCGTGACCGATCGGCTGTGCGGCGCGCGCGTGATCGATACCAGCGAAGTGGCCGGCGCCACGCGCGAAGGCAAGATCGAATGGGTGACGCTGGCGGCCGACCCCGAAGACGTTAAGGAATTGCTGGGGGCCTCGGGCAAGGGGACGGTCAGTTTGACGATTCCCGCCACGGTGCGCGGCAAAAAGAGCGGAGGCGACAAGTGATGAAGGCGATCTGGCTTGCATGCTGCGCATGCGGTGATTATGGATTGCTGCAGCGGGAAGTCGAGGGCCGCGATGCAGGCGCGCAGGTGCTTCGCGTGGGCGACCTGGATGGGCTGGTGTCCATGGCGCGGGCGTTTCCGTCGCGTCGCGGGGCGGCGATTATCGCGGCGGCCCTGTTCGATGCCGAAGACGTGCGAAAGACCGTTGCGCGCCTGACGGCCGAGGGCCGCGTGAGCCGCGTGGTCGTACTGATAGAGACGCTCGATCCTTCGGATATCGAGGGGCTGTTTCGCGCAGGGGCGACCGAGGTTATCGCTGCGCGCAGCATATGCGGCAACGGGCGCGCGGGCGAGGGAACGGTTGATTACGACCGGTGTCTGACGATTGAGCCCGATGCTTTTGTTGATAGGGAACCCGGGGCGCCTCGCGCTACAAGAGGCCCGCGTGTTGATGATTATGGAAAAGCGGAAGCCGAGCATGGTCGGTGTCCTCGGGATCCCTTTGCATACGATGATGCCGGAGAGCCGGTGCCGTATGGCGAGGAGCTTCTGGCTGTAGATATGGGATACGTGCATGGCGTGAGCCTGGTCGATGAGCTTGACGAGGTTGAGGGGCTTGCCGGGAACGACAATGCTCGTACCGATGCGACCGTGAAGTCCCCAGACTCGGTCTCGCAGGTCGAGCAACCTGCCATGCCGGCTTGGGCGCAGCATATGAGCGCTGCCGGAGAGACGGGGACG
>CAJKZP010000135.1:0-4325 GCA_905204415.1 uncultured Collinsella sp.
GCGCCCCACAACGCTAGTCCAGCTTGGTGCCCGGTACTTGTGGTGCCTCTTTAAGCAACGCTTTGAGCTCGTTCAAAATGGAAACGGGCTGTCGGTCAACGCTGTCCAGATGAAGTGTCGCCACACGAATGGGTGGCTGATATTCAAGCGAGCCGATGAGCACGGGAGAACCCAGGAACCGCTCGATTTCTTCTGCGATCGCGTCGGTCTCTTCGGGATCAAAGTCGTCGAAAAGCGCCGCGAACGTCGGCCCCGTCGAGCGGAACAGGCGACCCTTGCCGCGCGAGCATTCCATGAGGCAGGCGGCGCTTTCTGCCAAAACGCGGTCGCCCGCATCAAAGCCAAAGCGGGCATTGACCTGAGCGATATCGTCGATTTTAATGGCGATCAAACCGGCCCTGCGCGCCACGCGGCGCATTTCGCCAATGGCGTTGACCAGGGCGTGAATATCGCCCAGACCGGTCACGGAATCGGTCGTATCCGCTAGGCTTCGGTTGATGATAATGCCCACGTACATGTTAGGCTCGGTATCGGTGCCGTCCAAGCGGTAGCCCGTGCAGTCGCAAAGTGCGTACGCTCCGGTGGCATCCATCACGCGGTACTGCATGTAGTGGAAGTGCCACGTGCCGTTTATCACCATGTCGAGCTCGGCGCGTACGTTGTCGCGGTCCTCGGGGCGGACGCGGGCAAGCCACATATCGACCGAGTTAAAAGGGTGCTGGGAAGGCAGGTCAAAATCGCGCACGGCGTTAACCGACCATTGCGATTCTCCAGTATCGAGGTTAAGGATGAACGGATAGCGCGTCTCGGAGCCCATGGAGATCGCTTGGAACACCCGGTCGTTGCAGGGAAGCTGATCGACGATTGGGCGTTGCGGCGCGTCATTGTCTTTCGGTTGCTGCACACGATGCATGAGCTTATAGCGATACATCTTGCGATCGGCATCCATCGTCATCTGGCGACGCGTGTCGCCGGCAAGTGGATCGACGCGCGAGCAGCCAAAGCTAAAGCTGCCGATCATGGGCGCCTTGCCACCTGAGCTCGCTTCGATTAGCCCGGCACGTACCTGCTCCAAGCGCTGCTCGAGTTCAGTCTCGTTTGTGGAGAGCGAGATAAGCACAAACTCGTCTCCACCGATACGGAACAGCAGGTCATCGTGTTCCATTGCTTCGGTGAGCGTGCGGCAGATGCTCAGAATATAGCGATTGCCTTCGGCGTGGCCAAACCTATCATTGCAATGCTTGAGATGGTCGATGTCAATATAGGCGCAGGTGAAGGGGTTGCCTTTGCGCCAGAGTTGCTCGACGTGACGGTCGAATCCGTTGCGGTTGCCCAAGTTGGTGAGCGGATCGATATAGGCGTTGCGCTCAAGCAGCCGGTGCTCTTGTTGCAGGATGGCATGCGTCTTTTGCAGCTGCTCACCAACGGCGCGTAGCCCAGCAGGCAGCGCGGCAACATCGAGTTCGGCGGTCGAGACGCCATTCGCAAGTCGCTGAAGATAGGCAATAATCGATTGCTCGCCCAGGCGATACGACTCGTTCATGATGGATAACCTCCTTGGGCGGAACAACGGTTTGTATCATATCCCCAATTCGGTTTGAATTGGGGATATAAGTTAGCCAATGGGGACAAATGTTCCCTTCGGCGGTGGCGTTTTGCGCGCGAGCGTATCAGTTGTTATTGCCGTCATCGAGCAATGCCTCAAAATCCTTCGCCGGCATGGGGCGGTAGTAGAGGAAGCCCTGAGCGTAGCGGGCGCCCATGTGGCGCAGCATGTTTGCCTGCTCATTTGTCTCGACGCCTTCGACCACGACAGGCAGATGGAGCGACTGCGCCATTTCGAGCATCGATGAAATGATTTGCGTGCTGCGGCCTTGATCGCGGTCGGTGGGCGCAATCTGCCAAATGTGCTTGTCGAGCGTCACCATAAAGCCGCTTTCCTCGAGTGCGGGGATATGGGTGCACATGCTGTGGGCGGCTATCATTCGACAAGCGGTAGCGCGATGATGCGATGTTCGATAAAAATGCGACTGGGACGATATATGTTGACGGGTATACTTGTCCCGTTTTAAAACGCAGGAACGGAGATGGTCGCATGGCACAGCCAAATATGACGCGCACGGTGGGGCTGGCGCTCGAGGGGGGCGGCTACCGCGGTATGTATACGGCGGGCGTGCTCGACGTTTGGATGGAGCACGGTTTGACCTGCGACCATATGGTGGGCGTCTCGGCGGGCGCGGCGTTTGGCTACAACTTTAAATCGCGCCAGATCGGCCGCGCCATTCGCTACAACAAGGCCTATTGCGCCGACAAGCGCTATGCGAGCGTGACCAGCTGGCTGCGAACCGGCGATATGTTCAATGCCGACTTTGCTTATCACGAGGTGCCTATCGAGCGCGATCCCATCGACTTGGAGGCGTATCGCGCCTGCCCCATGCGATTTACGTGCGTGTGTACCGATATCGAGACGGGCAAGGCCGTCTACCACGACCTGCCCTATGGCGACGAGAGGGATATCGAGTGGATCCGGGCATCGTCGGCGATTCCTGTGGCGACGCGTCCTGTTGCCATTGAGGGCCGTAAGTACCTGGATGGCGGCGTGGCTGATTCCATTCCCAGCGCTTGGTTGTTTGCGCAGGGGTATGACCGCAATATCGTGGTGCTCACACAGCCGGCGGGCTTTGTGAAGCAGCCCAACAGTGTGATGCCCATGCTGCGGCGCGTGTTCCGTCACTACCCGGAGTTTGTCGCAGCGCTTGAGCATCGGCATGAGGTCTACAACGCCACGCTCGATGACCTGGCGCGTCGCGAGGCTGCCGGCGAAATCTTTGTGGTACGGCCGAGCGAATCGGTGAAGGTGCCGTCGCTGTGCCGCGAACCGGATGAGCTCGAGCGCATCTACCAGGTCGGCCGCCACGATGCGGAGGCGACTTTGCCGGCGTTGGAAGCGTATCTGGCGGGGTAGGGCAAACTGCCGTGGACTCGGCGGAAAGCGCATCCCGGAATGGAGGTCCAAACTGGGATGCGCTTTCCATTGCTGAAGATATGAGGCTGCGGATCAGCTGCTCGGCTTATGTCTATGCCTGCTGCCAGGTGTCGACAAGCTCCTTGGCCGCGGCGCAGGGGTCGTCGGCACTGCAGACGGCGCTCACCACAAAGAAGCCGTCGACGCCGGTGGCCTTAAGCTGTGGCAGGTCGGCCGTCTTGACGCCGCCGCCCACCACGATGGGCACGGGGCTTGCCGCGTGGAGTGCGGCCAGATCCTCAAAACTTTTGGTGATGATGGAGCCATCGGCTGCGCGTCCGCAGTCGCGCTTGGTCTCGGTCTCGTGGAGCGGGCCGATGCCCAGGTAGTCGACCAGGCTCATGTCGGCGGTCTTGACGTACTCGAGCATCTCCTCGCAGCGGGCCGAAAGGCCCACGATGGCATCGGGGCCCAAAAGTTTGCGGCAGACCTCGACGGGAATATCGCTCTGGCCCACGTGTACGCCGTCGACAGCAATACCCTGCTCGCGCGCGGCGAGTACGCAGTCCAGGCGGTCGTCGATCAGCAAGGCGACCTGACCGGTCTTGCCGGCCTGTGCGATTGCCTGCGCGGCGTCTCCGGTCAGCGCGATGATCTCGCGGGCGCTTGCCACCTTGGAGCGCACCTGGATGCAGGTAAAGCCTGCGTCGAGCGCCTGGGCCACCACATCGCCCACGGGACGCCCCAGCGTGTTTTCGGGGCCGAGTACCAGATAGGCCGAGATATCAAGGTTGTCGCGGATGCTCATCGTGCTTCCTCCTGCTTTTTGATCTGTGCTTCCATGCGCTCGAGCTTGCCGGTCATGGTGTCAGTAAATCCGGGCCGAATATCGGCTTTGAGCACGACTTCGGTGCGGATGCCTTTGTTCGCCAACACAAAGGTTGCGTCGCGCACGACCTGCATGACCTCGTCCCAGTCGCCCTCGATTTCGGTGAACATCGAGGTGGTGCGGTTGGGAAGGCCGCTCTCGCGAATGACGCGCACGACCTCGGCGACCTCGGCGGACAGCTCATCGCCGGTGCCGCACGGGGCGATGGCCACGGCGACGAGTGTGTTCATGCCGGTATTGGTTGCGGGCTCGGACATGGCTTATGCCTCCTCGAGCTCGAGTTGGTTATCGGCGATGTCTTGGGCGGTCGCGCGGTAGAGCTCGTCGATAAAGGCGACCTTAAAGCTTGCCGGGGCATCGGCGACGGCGGCGGCACGCGTGCCGGCAACGTTGTAGACGGCGGTACCGCAGACGGCGGCCGTAAACGGGTCGGCCGCGCAGGCGTACACGGCCAGCACGCCGCCCTGCGAG
>CAJKZP010000136.1:0-4271 GCA_905204415.1 uncultured Collinsella sp.
TCAGGGAGGCGGGGCTGTCCCTCCCGGAATCGTCCAAATAGGTGTTGCCAATCCATGATGCACCCGCACGAGATCAGGAGGCCCGAGGACGCCTCGGAGCTCGCGGCGGCCAGGCGCGCGGCGAAGGTCAGCCAGGTGAGGGCGGCGTCCATACTGGGCACCAGCGAGAAGTACATCTCGATGCTGGAGAGGGGCCAAAGGGAGCTCAAGCCCATAAGGAGGGCCTACGAGGCATGGGTCAAGGCCGGACTTCCGCTCGATTGGGACAGGCAGGCGTTCGAGGCCGAGCGCAAAATGGATTCTAAAAAACACCTTGCCAAATAGGAGCGTCAGGACGAAAGAACCCCCGCCGCACGTAGTGCGCAGCGGGGGTTCTTTCATGTCCGAGGACGTCCGCGAAGGTCAGCCCTCAGATCCTGCGGTGGGAGACCTAGGCCTCGTTGTACACCGTCTTGAGCTTCAGCAGGTGAGCGTAGCGGTCCATGGCGGCCTGCTCGTTCTCCTTGAAGAGCTCCTCGGCGCGCTCGGGGAAGAAACGCGTCAGCGAAGCGTAACGGGCCTCGTTCATCAGGAACTCCTGATAACCGCCCGCGGGCTCCTTGGAATCGAGCGAGAACTTCTTGCCGGCAGCAGCCTCGGGGTTGAAGCGGAAGAGGTTCCAGTAACCGCACTCGACAGCCTTCTTCATCTCGGCCTGGCAGTTCTGCATGCCGCCCTTCTTGATGGAGTGCATCTCGCAGGGGCTGTAGCCGATGATGAGGGACGGGCCGTCGTAGGCCTCGGCCTCGTGAATGGCCTTGAGGGTCTGAGCCGGGTTGGCGCCCATGGCGACCTGCGCCACGTAGACGTAGCCGTAGCTCATGGCGATCTCGGCCAGGGACTTCTTCTTGGTCACCTTACCGGCAGCGGCGAACTGAGCGACCTGGCCCAGGTTCGAGGCCTTGGAGGCCTGACCGCCGGTGTTGGAGTAGACCTCGGTGTCGAAGACGAAGACGTTGACGTTGTGGCCGGAAGCCAGGACGTGGTCCAGGCCACCGAAGCCGATATCGTAGGCCCAACCGTCGCCGCCGAAGATCCAGAAGGACTTCTTGGTGAGGTAAGCCTTGTCGGCGAGGATCGCCTTGGAAGCGTCGCAGCCGCACTTCTCGAGCTCGGCAACGTAGGCAGCGGCAGCGGTCTTGGAAGCCTCGGCGTCGTTGACGGAGTCGATCCAAGCCTGACCGGCGGCCTTGAGCTCGTCGGACGGACCGTCAGCGGCGATGATCTCTTGCGTAGCAGCGATCAGTTTCTTCTGAACGGCCTCGTAACCGACGGCCATGCCCAGACCGTGCTCGGCATTGTCCTCGAACAGGGAGTTGTTCCACGCCGGGCCGTGACCGTCCTTGTCCTTGCAGTAAGGAGCGGTGGCAGCGGGGTTGCCCCAAATGGAGGAGCAGCCGGTGGCGTTGGAGATGAACATGCGGTCGCCGGCGACCTGGGTCACCAGACGTGCATAGGCGGTCTCGGCGCAGCCGGCGCAGGAGCCGGAGAACTCCAGGTAGGGCTGCTTAAACTGGCTGCCCTTGACGTTGGCCGCGATGAGCTCCTTCTTCTCGGAGACGTTCTCGACCATGTAGTCCCAAACGGGCTGCTGGTCCATCTCCTGCTCGGTGGGAACCATCTCGAGGGCGCCCTTGGGGCAGACCTTGACGCAGTTGGTGCAGCCCATGCAGTCGAGCGGGGACACGGCCATGGTGAACTTCATGCCCTTGGCCTTGGGGCCCATAGCGTCGAGCGTGCGGGTAGCCTCGGGCGCGGCGGCAGCCTCGTCCTCGGTCATCGCGAACGGACGGATGGTGGCATGCGGGCACACATAGGCGCACTGGTTGCACTGGATGCACTTGGTCTCGTCCCAGTGAGGAACGACCACGGCAACGCCGCGCTTCTCGTATGCGGAGGCGCCCAGCTCAAACTGGCCGTCGGCACAATCGACAAAGGCGGAAACGGGCAGGCTGTCGCCATCCATGCGATCGATGGGCTCGAGCAGGTTCTTGACCTGCTGGGCGATAGCGGACTTGGTCTCCTCGGAGAGCTCGACGGGAGCGGCATCCTCGGCAGTTGCCCAGTCGGCCGGAACCTCGAACTTACGGAAGGCGGTAGCGCCGGCATCGATGGCCTTGTGGTTGGCGTCGACGATGGCCTGGCCCTTCTTCATGTAGGACTTGGTAGCCGCGTCCTTCATGTACTGCAGGGCGTCCTCGGCGGGCAGGACCTTGGCCAGCGCGAAGAAGGCGGACTGGAGCACCGTGTTGGTGCGCTTGCCCATGCCGACCTTGGCAGCCAGGTCGATAGCGTCGATCAGGTAGACGTTGACGTTGTTGTTGGCGATGTAGCGCTTGGCCACGGCGGGCATGTGCTCGGCGAACTCCTCGTCGCTCCACTGGCAGTTGACCAGGAAGGTGCCGCCCGGCTTGACGTCGCGGACCATCTTGAAGCCCTTGACGATGTAGCTGGGGTTGTGGCAAGCGACAAAGTCGGCCTTGGTCACATAGTACGGCGAGCGGATCGGGGAATCACCAAAGCGCAGGTGCGAAACGGTGACGCCGCCGGTCTTCTTGGAGTCGTACTGGAAGTAGGCCTGAACGTACTTGTCGGTGTGGTCGCCGATGATCTTGATCGAGTTCTTGTTGGCGCCGACGGTACCGTCGCCACCCAGACCCCAGAACTTGCACTCGATGGTGCCGGGGGCTGCGGTGTTGGGCGCATCCTCGGCCTCGGGCAGGCTCAGGTTGGTCACGTCATCGACAATGCCGATGGTGAACTCGCGCTTGGGCTCGTCCTTCTTAAGCTCCTCGAAGACAGCGAACGCGGACGCGGGAGGCGTGTCCTTGCTGCCCAGGCCGTAACGGCCGCCGACGACCTTGATGCCCGTCTTGCCAGCCTCGTAGAGAGCGGAGACGACGTCCTGGTAGAGCGGCTCGCCGATGGAACCCGGCTCCTTGGTGCGGTCCATGACGGCGATCTTCTGGACGGTCTCGGGGAGAACGTCGACAAAGTGCTTGATGGAGAACGGACGGAACAGGCGAACCTTGACCAGGCCGACCTTCTCGCCGTGAGCGTTGAGGTAGTCGATGACTTCCTCGAGCACGTCGCAGAAGGAGCCCATGCACACGACGACACGATCGGCATCGGGAGCGCCGTAGTAGTTGAACAGGCCGTAATCGGTGCCGAGCTTCTCGTTGATCTTCTTCATGTAGCCCTCGACGACGGCAGGGAGCTCGTCGTAGACCTTGTTGCAGGCCTCGCGGTTCTGGAAGAAGATGTCGCCGTTCTCGTGGCTGCCGCGGGTGTGCGGGTGCTCAGGGTTGAGCGCATGGTCGCGGAAAGCCTGGACGGCGTCCATGTCGCACATCTCGGCCAGATCCTTGTAGTCCCACATGGCGACCTTCTGGATCTCGTGGCTGGTGCGGAAGCCGTCGAAGAAGTTAAGGAACGGGGTCTTACCCTCGATGGCGGCAAGGTGAGCCACCGGCGAGAGGTCCATGACCTCCTGGACGTTGCCCTCGGCGAGCATGGCGAAACCGGTCTGGCGGCAGGCCATGACGTCGGAGTGATCGCCGAAGATGTTCAGGGCGTGGGAAGCGACGCAACGCGCGGAGACGTGGAAGACGCCCGGGAGCTGCTCACCCGCGATCTTGTACATGTTCGGGATCATCAGGAGCAGGCCCTGAGAAGCCGTGTAGGTGGTGGTCAGAGCACCAGCGCCCAGCGAACCGTGAACGGTACCGGCTGCGCCTGCCTCGGACTCCATCTCGACGACCTTGACCGGGGTGCCAAAGATGTTCTTGCGACCCTGGGCCGCCCACTGGTCGACATGGTCGGCCATCGGGCTGGACGGCGTAATGGGATAAATTCCCGCTACCTCGGTGTACGCATACGAAACATATGCGGCCGCCTCGTTGCCGTCCATAGACTTAAACTTACGCGCCATATACCCCTCTCCTCTCATATAGGTATACAGGCCCCGGCGATTGCCGGGATGTTGGCGTGATGGGATTTTCGCTGTTGCTTCCGATCATCTGGCAGGCAGACTGAGCAGCAGGTACATGGCGTGGAGAGAAAGCATGCCGAGGTGCGGGGCGGTAAATGCGCCCCACAGGCCCAGCTACCCGTCTTGCACATGGCCGAGCGCCGCAAAGGCCGCATGCCGGATGCTCCCGGGCACGCCCCGGCGATGGGAAGCGCCCGCAACGGAAATCCGCATGCGGGCTTATTGTCCCCCGCCGCCAAGC
>CAJKZP010000137.1:0-4223 GCA_905204415.1 uncultured Collinsella sp.
GATTGCTGCTAGCACCACCAACAATGAAGTACATCAGATACAAAACAGCAAGCGCCGAGGCAAACCCCCGGCGCGACATCTCAAAATCAAACGCGCGCATCGCTAGCACGCCCCCTCATTGGGCATCGACCAGGCGTGATGGTCGGTATGCAGCAGCTCCTCGGCCAGCGGCGAGAGCGGCTCGCCCAAGAACTCGCGATAGCACGCCTGGACATCGGGATTCTCGTGCGAGAAGCGAATGTCCGCCTTCGCATCCAGGCCCCACAGCACCTGGCCACGCTCGGCTGCCAGCTCGCAGCCGTCGTGGATGGGCTGACCGCCGCCACCGACGCAGCCGCCCGGGCATGCCATGACCTCAACGAAGTCATAGCTCACGCGGCCGTCGCGAATCGCGTCGAGCAGACGGGCGGCATTGCCCAGCCCGTGTGCCACGGCGACGCGCACCCCGGTGCCATCGATATCGGCCACGGCCTCCTTCCAGCCGTCGAGTCCGCGCACATCGGTAAAGAAGTCGGCGTCGGGGTTCTTGCCCGTCACCAGGTAATAGGCCGAGCGCACGGCGGCCTCCATCACGCCGCCCGTGGCGCCAAAGATCACACCCGCACCCGTGCCAAAGCCTAGCGGCGTATCGAGTGGCTCCTCAACCAGCGTGTCGACGCTCACGTGGCTCGCGCGGATCATGCGCACCATCTCGCGCACCGTCAGCGCAACGTCCACATCGGGCGCGCCGCCCTCGCCCACCATGCTCGGCAGCGCGCACTCGGCCTTCTTGGCCGTGCACGGCATCACGGACACCACAAACAGGCACTCGGGCTCCACGCCCAGCACCTTGGCGTAATAGGTCTTGGCGATAGCGCCGAACATCTGCTGCGGAGACTTGGACGTAGACAGGCTGTCGACAAACTCCGGATAGCGCGCCTTCACAAAGCGCACCCAACCCGGGCAGCAGCTCGTAAACATGGGCCAGCCGCGGCTATCGCCCTCGCCCTTGGCGGCGGCGCCCAGGCGCTCGAGCAGCTCGGAGCCCTCCTCCATAATGGTGAGGTCGGCCGAAAAATCGGTATCGAACACGTACTCAAAGCCCACACGGCGCAGCGCGCACGCCAGGCGCTCGACGGTGGCCTCCTCACGCGGAATGCCGAGTTCCTCGCCCCAAGCGCTACGCACGGCCGGCGCGATCTGCACCAGCACGATCTTGCCGGGATCGGCGAGAGCATCGAACACGGTCTCGGTATCGTCACGCTCACGCAGCGCGCCCGTCGGGCAATGCGTAATGCACTGGCCGCATGCAACGCAATCGGTCTTGCCAATCGGCGCGCGCCCGCGGGTACCCACGGCGGTATGCGTGGCGCGGTTGGTCAGGTCCCAAATCCCTAGGCCCTGCACACTCTCGCAAACCTTGATGCAGCGCATGCATTTAATGCACTTATCATTTTCGCGGATGATGGGAAAATCGAAATCCCAGCCCTCGCCCGCCAAATGCCTTTGATACGGCAGATAGAAAATGCCCAGGTCATTGGCGATGGTCTGCAGGTTGCAGTTGCCGCTGCGCACGCAGCTCGTGCACTGCGAATCGTGCTGGGACAGCAGCAGCTGCACGTTGGTGCGACGGGCTTCGCGCGCCTTGGGGCTGTTGGTGTGGACCACCATGCCGTCGAGCACGTAGTTGTTGCAGGCGGCAACCAGCTGGTCGCAGCCCTCAACCTCGACCACGCACACGCGGCAACCGCCGATCTCGTTTAGATCGCGCAGGTAGCACAGGGTAGGAATCTGAATGCCGACGGACTTGGCTGCGTCCAGGATCGTGGTGTGCTCGGGAACCACGACCTCGCAATTATCGATAGTGAGCTTGACCATATTGTGCGCTCCGTTTTCGGTGTTGTCGCTGACGGTGGTTTTGTTGGGCTCTACCATTCCAGGTTCCTCCCTCCGCGGAACGCGCCAAAGCCAAAGTGGTCGCAGCGCAGGCAGCGGCTCGCCTCCTGGCGCGCCTCCTGCTCGGTGAGACCCTGCTCGACTAGATTCCAATCGTGAATGCGCTCGCCGGCCTCGCGCTCGCCCAGCTCGCAGCGGCCGCACTCGTGCTTGCCCTTAAACTGGACGGTCGGCAGCTCCACGTCGAGCTTGATCTTGTGGTCGAAGCCCAGATAGCGGTCGATGTTTGCCGAAGCCACACGGCCGGCATTGATGGCGCGGATGACGGTAGCGGGGCCGGTCTGGCAGTCGCCGCCGCTAAAGAGGCCATCGAAGTTGGGCACGGCGCCATCCGAATCGGTGACGACGCAGCCCCACTTGCAGGCAATGCCCATCTCCTCAAACGGCTTGGAATCGATGTCCTGGCCAATGGCGACGAACACGCGCTCGCAGGGGATGACGTGCTCGGGCGTGGCGGCGGCACGCGGAGCCGGACGACCGCGGCGGGGCTCGCCGATAATCTGCGGCTGCACGCGCAGGCCGTTCACGCGACCGTCCTCGCCCGTCTCGATGGCGAGCGGGGCTGTCAACTCCAGCACTTCGCAGCCCTCGGCCTGGGCACCGGCGATCTCGGCATCCTGGGCCGTCATATCGCAGATGCGACGGCGGTAGACGATGCTTACCTTTTCGGCACCGCAGCGCACGGCAGAGCGTGCCACGTCCATGGCAACGTTGCCGCCGCCGATGACGCACACGCGCTGGCCGCTTAGGTCGGGCAGCTCGTCATCACCGATGGCACGCAGCATCTTGACGGCCGACTCAACGCCGGGCGCCTCTTCGCCCGGAAGGCCGAGCTTCTTGTCGCTGTGGGCACCGATGGCTAGGTAGACGGCATCGAACTCGTCGCGTAGACGGGCGAGCTCCTCGCCGTTCACGGAGTGGTCGAGTTCCACATCGATGCCGGCGCTCATGATCCAGTCGATCTCGGCCTGCAGGCGCTCGCGTGGCAGACGATAGCTGGGGATTCCGTAGCGCAGCATGCCACCCAGGTGGTGGCGCTGCTCAAAAATTGGTCACCTTGTGGCCCATCACGGCCAGGTAGTAGGCGCAAGAAAGACCGGCCGGGCCGCCGCCGATCACGGCGACGCGCTTACCAGTGTTGTCCACTACATGTGGCTTGTGGTCGTTGAGGTCGCTATGCTCAACGGCAAACCGCTTGAGGGCAAGGATGTTCATGGGGTCGTCGACCATGCCACGGCGACAGTGCATCTCGCAGGGATGCTCGCACACCAGGCCGCAGACGAGCGGAAGCGGATTGTTCTTGCGGATGACCTTGACGGCATCGGCATAGCGGCCGGCCTCAACGAGCGAAATGTACCCGGGAATGTCGACGTGCGCCGGGCAGCCTGAGACGCACGGGACACGGGCCTCGCGGTCAAAGCCGCAGGAGTGCTCACGGATGTGGTGCTCAAAGTCGTCGCGGAAGCCGCGAATGGCCGTGAGCGCCATGGCGCCGGCCTCGTAGCCGATGGCGCAGTCGCTCGAAAGGTAGATGGTGCGGGCCGTGCGCTCAATAAGGTTGAGCGTGGACTCATCGGCGCGCCCTTCGAGCACATCGGCGAGCAGGTCGCTCAGCGCGCTCAGGCCCACGCGGCAGGGCGTGCACTTGCCGCAGCTCTGGGTGGAGCACAGGTTGACGAGCGCTGCCGTAAACTCAACGGGACACGGAGCGAGCGAACTCACCGCCAGACGACGTCCGAGCGCATCGTGCAGGTCGTCCATGACGGCCTGAGCGTGGCTGCGTTCCATTACATGCAGTCGAGCCATAAGATCCCCTCTCACATGGCAGCCCGGAGGCGAGGCCGGGCGAAATTGCTACACGCAACACACTGACCTATATAGTTGTTTGGCAGCAACACGGTTCGGCAGGCGGTATGAAACGTCGTCCTCAGCGGTGAAATAAAACATTACCGCAGATAAATGCCATATTTGATAAAACGCGTTACCCACAATGCGGCACTTGGGGACACTCCTCACTCTGGTGCATCGTGGACAGGTTTGTTTGCACCAATCGTGAGTTGCGGTGAAATAGGGACTGAAAAGCCGCTCAAAAGGCCAAAACAGTCCGTATTCCACCGCAACTTCAAGACGTTGGTGCAGATTAACCTGACCTCTTTGCACCAAAAAGGGCCCCGAGCATCGTCTGCTCGGGACCCAAACTCATCTCGCCTTACCGCGCGACGCGTATGTTACTTGCGCTTGCCGCCGCCGTCACCGGGGCGACGGGAGCTGCCGCCGCGCTTGCCGCC
>CAJKZP010000138.1:0-4194 GCA_905204415.1 uncultured Collinsella sp.
GCGAAGAGCGTTGCTGCCTAGGCTAGCCCCTTGTCACACAAACTACCGAAGCCTCGAATAATGGAACAGCCTCCGGAGAACCAGAGGCTGTTCGCAAGAAAACGTCAATTCACCTGGGAAGATGTCAGAAAGAGGCCTTCCAGCCGGCGTAAGCGTCCTCGTCGAGTTCGCCGCGTTCGAGCTCGGCACGCTTTTCGGCCCAGGTTTTGATCGACTGCGCGAGCTTGGGGGCATGCGGCGCCCTGGGGTCGACCGTCAGGCCCATGCCGTCCTCGCTGGGGACGAGACCGTAGCCCTCCTCAAGCTGCAGCAGCAGGGCCATGAGGTCTCGAGACGTCTCGACGCCGTAGTCCTTGAGCGCGCCCTCGGAGACCTCGAGCGCCTTCGCGATCTTCTCGAGCAGCTCGGGCTTAACCGCGCGGATGCCGCTCTCGTAGTGCCTGATCGCACCCTCGGTGAGCCCTACGGCATCGGCGAGCTGGGCCTGCGTAAAGCCCTTCGCCTTGCGATGCCGCCGAATGTTGTCGCCTGTCGCCATGTGCCCTCCTATAGATTTCGTCGGCGACCATTCTATCAGCGTACGAGTTTGTACGCAATTCTATTGACAGTACAGATACGTACGATTATTCTCGGGAATACGAGCGTACGCATACGTACGGATAGATAGGAGGTCCAAGATGGAACAGCCGGTGGCAAAGACACCGAGGCCGAGCATGCTCACCGCCAACGAGGTGGCGGAGCGCCTGAAGATCAAGAAAGGCAGCGCCTACGAGGTCATCCGCCAGATGAACAAGGAGCAGGAGGCCCTTGGGCGCGTGGTGATCCGCGGACGCGTCCGCAGCGACCTGTTCGAGGCCCGCTACTTCCCGGAGGTGGACGATGCCAGCCTATAAGGACAAGAAGACGGGCCTCTTCTACGTGCAGTTCTACTACCGCGACGCGCGCGGGGCCAAGAGGCACAAGACGAAGAAGGGTTTCCAGACCGAGCTCGAGGCGCTTCTGTGGGAGAAGAACTTCAAGGCCCTCAAGGACGACGCCATGGACATGACCTTCGCCGACTTCTGCAAGGTCTACGAGGCGGAGGTGAGGCCGAGGGTCCGCGAGCACACCTGGCTCACCAAGGAGAACATCATCCAGAGCAAGCTCCTGCCGTTCTTCGGCGACATGCGCATGTGTGACATACGGCCCGTCGACATCGTCAGGTGGCAGAACTCCCTCACTGGATCAACAAGGGCGGACGGCGACGGCTTCAAGCCCACTTACCTGAGGATCATCAACAACCAGCTAAACGCCATCTTCAACCACGCCGAGCGCTACTACAACCTGGAGAAGAACCCCGTCCACAAGGTGGACAAGATGGGCAGCAAGGAGGCCGGCGAGATGCAGTTCTGGACCAAGGACGAGTACCTGAGGTTCAGCGAGGCAGTCATGGACAAGCCGCTGTCGTTCCACGCCTTCGAGCTGCTGTACTGGACGGGCATACGCTGCGGCGAGCTCCTGGCGCTCACGCCGTCCGACTTCATGCTGGATAGCTCGCGGCTGCGCATCAACAAGTCGTACCAGAGCCTCCACGGCGTGGACACCGTGACCGACCCCAAGACGCCCAAGTCCGTGCGCACGATCGTCATGCCCGCCTTCCTGCGCGACGAGATGGCGGACTTCATCGAGATGCGCGACGACGTCGCCCCCGACGAGCGCCTGTTCGCCGTGACCAAGCACTTCCTGGCCCACGAGATGGAGCGCGGGTGCAAGGCGTCGGGCGTGAAGCGCATCCGCATACACGACATACGCCACAGCCATGTGAGCCTGCTGATAGAGATGGGCTTCTCCGCGCTTGCCATCGCCGAGCGCATGGGCCACGAGGCGGTTGACATCACCTACCGCTACGCGCACCTGTTCCCCACGAAGCAGGACGAGATGGCCGCCGCGCTCGACGGGGCGAGGGGGTAAGAAGGATGCCGTGCGAGAACAGCGCCCGGAAGCGCAGCAAGACGATGGCGTTCCGCTGCACGCCCGAGGAGCGCAAGCTCATATGCGAGATGGCCGCCTGGAGCGGCATGAACAGGCAGGACTACATCGTCGCCAAGCTCACCGATAACCAGGTTGAGGTGAGGCCCTCCGTGAGCGTTCAGAAGGCACTGAGGGACTCGATGGCGGAATTGGCCAAGGAGGTGCGGCTGGCGGCCTCCTACGGCGAGCTGAGCGAGTCCCTGCAACAGAGAATTGAGCACGTGATGAGGTTCTTCCTAGCGCTCGGCGAGCCTCTTGACGCGCCGACGGAAGAGACATCGCCACGAACTACGTTTTTGGAAGAGCCGGTTCCATCCGTCATCGATGCGGGTTCCGACACCGCAAGCATCTTCGAGATGGGACGCAGGTAGGGCCTAGCGCCAGACCTCCAACGCCTTGTCCGCAAGCCATTCGGCGCGATCGGCGATATCGCCCTCGTCCCAAGACTCCTTCTCCAGGGCGCCGGCCATGGTCGCAAGGCCGGCGGCGCAGAGGGCAAGGCCGTCCTTGTATCCCTTTCCCTGCTTCTTGGTGGGCCAATCGGCATCGCGGATGGAGGCGTTGAGCGAATGCGTGATGATGGCGAGGTTGCCGAGCGTGAGGAGCTTCCGGTCCCTTCGCGTGGCAGCCTCATCGTCGAGGGCTCCCCATTTGTTGCGCCACTTCTTGGGCATCATGTGCTCGAGGGTGTACTGGTTGAACCCGAGCAGGGCCGTGCTGCTCATGCCCGG
The DNA here is from genome assembly GCA_905204415.1 of uncultured Collinsella sp. Lineage (GTDB taxonomy): Bacteria > Actinomycetota > Coriobacteriia > Coriobacteriales > Coriobacteriaceae > Collinsella. The sequence goes on from CAJKZP010000138.1 coordinate 2,742, forward strand.
ACGAATGGCGCTTTCCAGCAGATAGAGGACGCCCTTGGACTGGAGGTTGTACAGACACGATTCCTCGAATGCCGCTCGAACCTCGGCGTCGCCGGGCATGTACGTCGTCGCCTCGTCATTGGCTTCGAGAGCCTTCCTCAGCGCCTCCGCGTCCTTCACCTCGTTCAAGATCAGCGAGGTGAACAGCCTGTTGTAGTTCTTCGTGGTCGCCTGAACCAGCATTCGGCGGACGATGTAGCTCTCAAGCAGGGCGTAGATCTTAGATTCCTCGCTCGAAGACTCCGCGTTCTTTCGAACGTAGAGCACGTACGGGATGAGCGTCGAGTTCTTGAGGCCGAATATCAGCACGTTCAGGCGCTCGACGCCGGAAGCGGAGGGGATGTCCGCGTCGCAGTAGCCAGGGTCGAACGTGGACTCGAACGCCTCGGCATACGCCTTCATGTTGTCGAGAATCTCGACCTTGTCGCCGTTGCAGTACCTGCCGATGAAATCCTTGTAGGACTGGAAGAGGTTCGAAGTACGCGAATAGAAGAGCTTGTCCTCGGTCGTGACGCCACGCCTCTTGTCCTGGACCAGAATCTGGAGGAACGCGTCGAAGAAGAGGTCGACGAGCGTGCGCTTGATGCGCCCGGTAACGATCTCCTGCTCCCAATACTCCCTCTTCTCAGCCGTGGGCTCGAAGACGTCTTCCCAGCACTCCTTGAACGCCTGCTCGTTCTCGCGGTTGAAGAAGTAGTTCTTAAGGAGCTCCGCCGTCGTCAGGCGCACCCCGAGCGAGTTGATGGTGTCGAATATCTGCTGCTCGTCCTCGCCCTCGGTAAGATCGATGCAGACGAACTGGACGTTCGACTTGATCGTGTTCCTGTCGACCTTCTCCGGGTCGATATTCTTGAGGAAGTAGTTGTAGGCAAGGACGATGGCCGAGGAGCCCTCGAGGGGTTCGCAGCCCGTGGCGCTGACGACCTTTTCGAAATCCTGCCGGTCGTACTTGCCGTGCCGCAAGGCGACATCGCCGGTCTCCAGGACGAAATCTCGCTCAAACAAATTGTTGGTGCCGTTTTTTGCACAGAGTGCCTTGAAGAAGATGACCATGGTCGTGAGTCGCTGCTGGCCGTCGATGACGGTGCGAACCTCGGAGACCTCGGACCAGGTGTTGCCGGAGGAGGCCTGCTTCAGGATGATGGAGCCCAGGAAATAGGGCCGCTTCGAGGCCGTGACGAACTCCATGTCGCCGAGGAAACGCTCCCATTGCTCTTCTCCCCAGACGTACGCCCTTTGGTAAAAAGGTATTTCGAGCAGGCGCGATCCGTTGAACACGCCGCTTATCGTTGCTTTTCCTGCATCCATCCTTAAAGCCCTATCTATCCTTTGCGGTTATTGCTGGCGGGGTCAATTTTATCAGAGGCTTCGGTAGTTTGTGTGACAAGGGGCTAGCCTAGGCAGCAACGCTCTT
>CAJKZP010000139.1:0-4019 GCA_905204415.1 uncultured Collinsella sp.
GGCTGCCGCCGTGGGACTTGGCCACCGTCGTGCCGTCGGTGATCAGGTCGACTTCGCCCGAGACCACTACGGCGCCGCCGGTGTAGCGGGCGAGCGCCACGGCGGCATCGCGGGCGGCGTCGACCGTGTCGGTGGTATCGACACCGCGCACGCGGCTCAGATCAGCCGCCTCGCCCTCAAGACCCCACAGACCGGCGAGCGCGATGATCTCGGAGGCGTTGCCACGCACGATGGCGGGCTTGCACTGCTTGAGCTCGTTTACCAACTGGGTGCGCAGGCTACCGATGCCCAGACCCACCGGATCGAGCACCCAGGGCTTGCCGGCGTCGTGTGCCGCCTTGGCCGCGCGGGGAATCGTCTGTTCGTAGATGGGGAAGAGCGTGCCCATGTTGAGATAGATGGCGCCGCCGCCGGCAACGAGCGCCTCGCCCTCGTCGGGCAGATAGACCATGGCGGCCGAACCGCCTACGGCGAGCTGCGCGTTGGCGACAAAGTCGATCGTTACCGTGTTGGTGATGGAGCCGGCCATCGGATTGGTGGCGCGAATCTCATCCACGGCCTTGACCACATTTTGCTTAAGCTGTTCCGAATCAATCACTGCACATGCCTCCTTGGCATAGAAAAGGGGCGCTGTGCATAGACAGCGCCCCTGTAAAGGCGGCATGCTCCCTACGCCAGCATTAACTGACAGGTTCAAAGGATTGGGCCCTATGCCCTCTCAGCCTTGTGGTTTGCACCGCCGGCACTCCCGCATCGAATCTGTTGCTCCCTATACTAACGCACCTGCCAAAAAGGGACAGGTTTATTTTGGCTGCTCGTTACAATAGGTAAGACCGATACGAATGGGGGTCTTATGATTAAACTTGTGCTGACCGATATGGACGATACGCTGATTCCGGCCGGGCATGACGGCGCCAGCGACTACGCCATTGAGGGTATTCATGCCATGCAGGCGGCGGGTCTGCACTTTGGCCCGGTTTCGGGTCGTCAGCCGTCCGCGATGGGCTGGATGTTCAAAAGTTGTTCCGAGTGTTTTTCGACTGGCGCATTCTGTAACGGCCAGGTAATGTTTGTCGACGGTCAGGTGGTCGCTTCGCGCGCGACCGACAACGGTGCCCTGACGCGTCTGGCCGATTACCTCGAGCAAGAGACCGACGATACCTATCTAAAGGTCTACAGCCTGGGTGACGACTTTTGGGATAACGATGCCTATTGCGTGACGGGCGACCCCGAGCGCGTGCGCCGCGCCATGGAGTCGGGCGGCAACGCGTGGCTCAAGGGCGAAGAGGCCCCGTGCCGTCCTGTTGTCGATGATGCCCCGGTATACAAGGCGAATATCTGGAGCGCCCGCTCGCGCGAAGAGCTCACTGAGCTGCGCGAGCACATTGCCGCCGAGGTGCCGGAGCTCTCGCTTGTGTTTCCCAACAACCGCGTGCGCCTGTTTGACATCCTTCCGGCTGGTTGGGACAAGGGCTGCGCTGCGCTGGAGCTGGCACGCGCTTTGGGTCTGACGCCTGATGAGGTGGCCGTATTTGGCGATTCCGATAACGATCTGCCCATGATCGATGCCGTCCCCAACTCCGTTGCTGTCGCCAATGCCAACGAGGCCGTCACGGCTGCCGCACGCTGGCATATCGGCGCCGCGGCAGATGATGCGGTCGCCGGGGCTCTGCATCAGATTGCCGCCTGTGCCGCGACGGGGGAGATGCCGCCGTTTATGTGTCAGATGGATGCGATGGGTTTCGACGTCACGAACGTCTAGGGAGAAAGCTATGAAGCTTCAGCAGCTCAGGTACGTCGTCAAAGTTGCCGAATGCGGCAGCATCACCGAGGCCTCGCGCCGGCTCTTTGTGTCGCAGCCTTCGATTACCGCATCGATTCGCGATCTCGAAAACGAGATGGGTGTGCACATCTTTGAGCGCACCAACAAGGGTGTTATTGTGTCCGAAGAGGGCGAGACCTTCTTAGGCTACGCGCGCCAGGTACTCGACCAGGCCGACCTGCTCGAGGGCAAGTACAAGGGCGCATCCGAGCAGGTGCCGCATTTTAGCGTGAGCTGCCAGCATTATTCCTTTGCCGTTAATGCGTTTGTCGATGTGATTCGTAAGTTTGATGCCGCGCGTTACGACTTTACCCTGCGCGAGGAACAGACCCACGAGATTATCGAGGACGTCGCGCATATGAAAAGCGAGCTCGGCATCCTGTACCTGTCCGAGCACAATCGCGAGGTCATCGAGCGCATGCTCGCCGCCAACGAACTCGTATTCGAGGGGCTCTTCTGCGCCACGCCGCATGTCTTTGTATGCGCCGACCATCCTTTGGCAGACCGCTCGAGCGTGACGCTCGAGGACTTGGAAGACTACCCGTTCTTGTCCTATGAGCAGGGCAGCTATAACTCGTTTTACTATTCTGAGGAACTGACCTCGACGTTTGAGCGCCGCAAGAACATCCGCGTGCGCGACCGTGCGACGCTGTTCAACCTGGCTATGGGCCTTAACGGCTACACGGTGTGTTCGGGCGTGATCAGTCACGAGCTCAACGGCCCCGGCATCATCTCGATTCCGCTCGATGTGGACGAGTACATGGAGATCGGCATCATCACGCGCAAGAACACGACACTCACGCGCTACGGACAGGCCTATATCGACGCAATCCGTCAGCATATTTAGCCTTTTGAGCGGTGCCGCATTTAAACTTGGCACCGTTCGATTTACCGCGAACGTCCCAGGATGAGGCTGTATTTCGAGCCACATGTCCCATTAACCGGCGCCCCCTCGCATTACCATCAAAGTGAGCCGCTATGCGAGGGGAGGTCGCCATGGATCGGATATATACCGATAGCTGGCGCTTTCCCATGCCGCTTATGTGTACGGCGTTTGAGCCAGGAACGCTCGACAAAACGCTCGACGTCATGCATAAAGATGACTATGGCGTGATCGCGCGTGCCGAGGCGCACTACTATCGCGGTTGCCCCGATGAGGCCCGACGCCTGGCGGAGCCGTACTTGCTATCGGATGACCTTTCGCTCCGTCTTTCGGCATGCCTGTTGTGCGCCTATGCAAATCTGTCGCTGAATCGCGCATTGGCGGCGCGCCGCTGCCTTGCGTACCTCGAGGAGACGGGGAAGGGCCAAAGGGCGGCAAAGGATCCACGCGCCCGGGTCTCATATATGCTGCTTGCGGCGAGCGCCTGCGTGCTGCTGCATTTTCCCTCGCCGGTGTCACGCGGCGAATTCGATTTATATGCATCGCTGCTGCCCGAGGGGCTGCGCCTGTTTGCAACCTATGCGCTGGCGCACCGTACCTACCTCGACGGCGATTACGGACGCTGCGTGGGTATGGCGGAGAACGCCTTGTCGATGAAGCAAGAAAGCTATCCCGTTCCTGAGGCCTTCTTGCACCTGATTGCCGCCGTTGGGTGGATTAACCAGCGCGAAGCTGACCGCGCGAACGCTCATTTTATGCGTGCCTGGCAGATTGCGCAGCCCGATGGCTTGATTGAAATCGTCGGCGAGCATCACGGGCTTTTGCAAGGCGTGTTGGAGTCATGCCTTAAGAAAGAGCATCCGCAGGAGTTCGCGGAGATCATCAAAGTTACCGAGCGGTTTAGCCGCGGCTGGCGTCGCGTGCATAATCCGGGTGCGGGCGCCACTGTTGCCGAAAGCCTGACCACGACGGAGTTCGCCATCGCTATGCTGGCCTGTCGCGGCTGGACCAACGATGAGATTGCCGCCCATATGGGTATCTCGCGTGGCACGGTTAAGAATCGCCTGTCGAACACCTATGCCAAGCTGGGCATAACGAGTCGCGCCGCGCTGAAACAGTTTGTATTGCTGTAGGCGGCTGGGCGGGTGCGCCTGTTTTGGACGAATAATTGAATCGGGGTCGTTCAAACGCGGCGCGGCCGCCGGTGGGAGGTCCGGCGGCCGCTTGCCATGGGACAGTGCGCGCCCGCATTGATCGAGCGTCACGAGGCTTGGAGTTACGAGCGCTTGCGGCTGGTAAAGATGCCAGCGACGA
>CAJKZP010000140.1:0-3929 GCA_905204415.1 uncultured Collinsella sp.
CCAGCAAGCCATTACGGCGCATGCCCTCGAGCGCATGGCAACGTCGCTCGAACACTGGGAGCTCGATGGTTCCATCCTGCGCAATATCTTTGACCGCATCGCCGTCATGCCGGGCCTCAAGCAAAGCGACCGGCGCCTTTTGGAGCTCCTTGCGCTAACGGTTTGCGGATGCCTGGCCGATCCCAATGCCGCCGCCTCCGAGGTCAAGGACTTTGCCATAACGCGACTATCCCAGACCTTTGGCACACTCGAGACCACCGAGGTCGTCCAGGCGCAGGATACCAACCACAAAGTCAATGAGCCTCCTGCAAAACTGGGGCTGCTCAGGCTTGCAAAAGACGGCTCGGCCTTGCCGCCGATCTATCCCTTGAGCCTCGATCCCGAGGGCACGGTTCTAGGCTCGTTCGCACACGACCGAAACAGCATCACCAACGTAGGACCCGATGTATCCCGCCGGCACCTGCGTGTAGCGTTTTCCAACGGCACATGGCTCGCAAGCGGCCTTCACTCCACCAATGGAACGGTGCTGGTGACACGCAACGGCACGACCACCGTCATCGAAAAGCCACGCTCGCTGCGCACCGCCGGTGACGAGGACAAGCAGATTCCCATCCACGACGGCGATCTACTCAAGCTGGCCTCCTCGACCGAGTTTTTGGTGCTGAAGATCTCCTCGAACGTACGCGCGCTGGCCTAGGGCCGAGCTCACACAATAAGAAACAACGCAAAAGAGCGCCGCTGCACACATCGCAGCGGCGCTCTTTTGTACAAAAGCGCCCCCGGCCTTGTAACCGGGGGCGCCTATAAAGGGGAAACGAGCTTAAAAAGCTACATTAGGCGTTAAAGCGGCGGCGGGTAGCACCAGCGGCGATGGCAGCGGCACCCAGACCGGCGATAATCGTAACCTGAGCGGCAACGCTATCACCAGTGGTGGGGAGGGCAGCCTCGTCGGCCTTCTTCTCGTCCTTGGCGGGAGCCTTAGTCGTCGTGGTGGTCGTGGTAGTGGTCACCTTCGGCTGAGCAGGATCAACATAGGGAACCAGGGAGTCCAGGACCTTCTTGGCGGCATTAAGCTTAGCCAGAGCCGTGGCCTCAGCCTGCTTGGCGAGCTCGAGGTCAGCATAAGCGTTGAGATAATTGCTCTGAGCATCAGCGAGCTTAGCGTGGGCAGCCTTAACCTCGTCGGACTTAGCGCCAGTGTTGGCCTTTGCGTCCTCGAGAGCCTTGGCGGCCTCCTCCTCAGCCTTCTTAGCATCGGCGAGAGCAGCCTGGGCAGCGTTAGCGGCAGCGAGAGCGTTGTTCCAATCAGCCTTCTTGGCAGCGAGCGTCTGCTCAGCCTCGATGGCCTCATTGTCGAGCTTGTTGAACTCGCGACCAAGGTCGTCGGCCTTGGCGGCAGCAGCCTTGAGCGCAGCCTCGGCAGCGGCAACGATCTGCGGCTTCTTCTTGGCCTCGGCGAGAGCCTCGTTAGCCTTAACCTGCGCATCGATGGCAGCGTCACGGTCGGCCTTAGCATCCTCGGCAGCCTTAACAGCCTTATCAGACTTGTTCAGAGCCTCGTTGTAAGCCTTACCAGACTCGTCCGCCTTGTCCATGGCAGCATCAAATGCGTCCTGAGCGTCCTTGACAGCCTGCTTCTTACCCTGAGCAGTCTTCAGGTCAGCCTCGGCCTGGGCCTTCTTGTCGGTAGTCTTGTGCCAAGCATCCTTGGCATCATTGGCAGCATTGCGTGCCGTCAGAGCATCGTTGTCGAGCTTGTTGAAGTCCTGACCAAGCTTGTCGGCGTTGGCCTTGAGCTGCGGATACTGCTGGCCAAGGTTCACCAGAGCGTTAGCAGCTTTCCACTGAGTCATGACCTGGGCTGCCTCGTTGGTAGCGTTATGCCAATCCTGGTTTGCAGCATCGTCCTTCTCGGTGGCATCCTTAAGTGCATTCTCGAAAGTCTCAACTGCCTGAGAAGCATAGTACGCATCGCGCTTCGCGGCGTCTGCCGTCTTCTGCGCGGCGTCAGCCTCGGCCTGCGCGGTGTCAGCCGCGGCCTTCTTGGCGTCATAATCGGCCCAAGCGGCATCAGCGTTAAATATGCCAGGACCACTCGCAGCATAATCGTAAGCCTTCTGGGCCTCATCCTTCAGCTGGTTTGCTTTGGCCTGCTTCTGATCGGCCGTGGCCTGATCCTGATCGGCCTTGGCCTGCTTTTTCTCGTAGTCGGCCTTGTTCTCTGCAAGCTTGTTGTTAATCTGGGCCTTCATGGCGCCAGTCTTATCTTTCTCGGTCTCGAGCTTAGCAGCCTTGCTGTCGAGCTCGTTGTACTTCTGACCGAGCTCGTCGGCCTTTGCCTTATTGGCGTCAAGGTTCTCGTAAGCCTCCTGAGCCTTGTTGGCCTCAGCGAGCTTGGCGTCCCAAGCGTCCTTCTTAGCCTTGGCGTCCTTCTCGGCTTTGAGAGCCTCGTTGTCAAGCTCGTTGAACTTGGCAGCAGCCTCATCGTCGGCCTTGGTGGCAGCCTTAAGGGCAGCCTCGGCATCCTCGACAGAGGGAAGCTTCTTGGCAGCCTCGAGAGCAACCTGGGCGTCGTTGGCAGCCTCCAGGTCAGCCTTCATCGTCTTCTCGGCATCCTTGGCAGCCTGCTCAGCCTTAGCAGCAGCGTTATCAAGGTCGCTCCACTCCTGGTAAAGCTTGTCAGCCTTCTTGGCAGCGGCGTCGTAGACAGCCTGAGCCTCGTCCTCAGAAGTCAGGTTCTTGGCGTTCTCCAGAGCAACCTGGGCGTCGCTCTGAGCCTGCGTGGCATCGCTCCACTCTTTCTTCTTGGCGTTGGCAGCGGCGCGAGCGTCCTCGGCCTTCTTCTCATACTGGTTCTCGTTGTACTCGGTACCGAGCTTGTCGGCCTCGGCCACAGCGTCCTCGTAAGCCTTCTGGGCCTCACCCAGAGTCTTCTCGGCGTCTGCAAGCTGAGCCTGAGCAGTGTACACGGCCTCCTTCGCGTCCTCAAGGGCGTTCTGGGCCTCCTGGTTGCCGGCCTTAGCCTCGGCCTCAGCAGCCTTAGCCTCGTCGTAGGCCTTCTCGGCCTTCTCGACGTTGGCCTTAGCCTCGTCGTATGCCTTCTGGGCCTTCTCGACATCGGCCTTAGCGGCAGCGATCTCTTCCTTGCTGGCCTGCTTCTGCTCGGCCTTGACGTCGTCATTGGCGTCGGTGCCGGACTCAGCGAAAGCAGCGGTCTGCAGGACCGGAGACAGTGCGAGGCTGGCGGTAACTGCCATGGTTACCGCAGGCTTAGCAAGATTGAGCTTGGATTGCGCTTTTTTGTGCGCGGGCTGATACTTTGCCATGTTTTCCCCTTTGTTCAGAAACAGCCCGTCCCGAAAAAACGAGACAGATTTACTAATGCACGATTTATTTAAAAGGGAAAAAACGCGAATTGGTTGCGCAACCAAGCTATATCTAAGGTTTGAGACTTTTTTGCAAAAAAGTTTGCAAAAAGCTATTGCACCACCCGTACGCTGGGGCAAAGATCTGCCAGCGGGCACTCGTCACACTTGGGTTTGCGGGCGTCGCAGATCTCGCGGCCAAAGGTAATCCACTGGTGATTGACCGACTCCCAATACTCGTGCGGCAAAATCTTGAGCAGATCTTGCTCGGTCTTGAGCGGCTCCTTGGCATGCGTCTTGGGGCTCAGCATCAGGCGGTGTGCGATGCGGTTGACGTGCGTATCGACCGCGATGCCCTCGACAATGCCAAACCCCACGTTGAGCACGATGTTCGCCGTTTTGCGGCCAACGCCCGGCAGCTTTACAAGCTCCTTCATGTCGGCCGGCACCTCGTCGCCGTAATCGGCAACGATCATCTGCGCGGCCTCCACGGCGTGCTTGGCCTTGCTCTTATAAAAGCCGAGTGACTTAATGGTATCGGCCACATCGGCCACGCTCGCCCCC
>CAJKZP010000141.1:0-3779 GCA_905204415.1 uncultured Collinsella sp.
GCCCGCTGAGCTGGGCCTATGCCGGAATCTCTCCCACAGAAACCACCGAAGAGCCCTTTTTAAGGTTTCGCATTGTGCGCTGCTCGGCCGAAAGCACGGCAAGGCCAACGCGCATAGTCACGCGTCGGCCGCACAGGTCGAGCTCCAAATAAGCAGTGCACTTGCGTCTATTAATGGTTTTGATAAGGCCTTCGTGGCCCAGCAGCGGACCTGCCGTCACTACAACCTGATCACCGTCTTTTAAGGCCTCGCTCATGGGCACTACGCGGTCTCCCGCATGCGTAAAGCTGCCAATAAGCTGGACCTCTTCTTTTGCCAGCGGCACAAACTGACCGTCCTGGGAAAGCACCCGGGCAAAGTCGTCCATGCGCAGCAGATACTGTTGCACGGTGCGCGGATCTGCCGTGTCGCAGATAAGATAACCGGGAAAGAGCGGCTTGGTCGTATCGACCCATTCGCCGTGTACTTTGATCTCGGTTTGAAATTGGGGATAAAAGAGCTCCTGCATGGCGCCAGCCGGCACCACGTGCTCAATGCGCTCGCGCATTACGTCTTCGCGACCGTTAATGACCTGGATCACATACCACACGAGCACCACCCCCTTGCTGTCTTACGTGTGGCTCACGGGGTTTGGGTATGGCTTCGCCAGGGCGCTTGTGCGCGAAGGCGCTCCATATTCAAACCCTGAGCCCAGTTAGACAAGCACGTGGCTCTGCCCCACCATGAACGGTATGTATAAATGCAGTGGCTAGAGACGCGGACGTGTATCGCAAAATGACCGCGTCCCCAGCTGGCTGCGTGCGATCCAGTCAAGCGGGTACAAAACTAGACCGCACGCAAACAGCTGTAGGACTGCTGCGAGTTGTCACGAAATATCGATTCGAAAGTACAGCTTGCACATAGACAAGAACAGATACATTCGATGCGATATGCATGACGACGCTATTGGAGCTCGTGGTTTTTCTGGCACCGCCGTTACGGCCGGATGCTGATCGACCCTGCACTTTGCGGCTTGCTGGAGCCGTGGGCACAGTTGAACCCATGTAACGATAGATATCCTAGCACAAGGCGGCTAGAAACCGATTTAGGCCGCGCGCGACAACATATCGATCATTTGCAGTGCTTAAGGGGGTAATTTTGCAAACTTGTTCACATTAACGCAGGTTTATGCGGGTGTAGCTGTTGGCACATACCGCTCGAGCTGCAAAGCTGACGACATGAAATGCAAAATGGAATTATGTTGGGTTAACAAACTATGTACAGAAGTGGGAAATAAATTGCGCAACTTTTTTGGGCGTGGGTGCTGGCGTGGCGTCACTTAGGTTTGCGCGGTGGCTTCATATGAAAAAAGCCTCCAGTTTCCCGGAGGCTTTGCATTCACGATGGTGGAGACGAGGGGGATCGAACCCCTGACCTCTTGACTGCCAGTCAAGCGCTCTCCCAGCTGAGCTACGCCCCCGTGACGAGGAGATACTATAGGGGAAGTTGGCGCGGCGTGCAAGGACTTTTTTAGGTTGATTGTCTTACTTACGGGTTTTCCTGGGACGGTGGATAGAAATAATCGCTCTTCGAGCGATTATTTCTATCCACCGTCCCGATAAAACCCTGATGCGATAGACCTTACTTGTAGAGGTAAGCGATGGCAGTGCCGGTGTGGACTTGGATCTTGGCGGTGGATCTTACGACGTTACTGATGCCCGTGTCGGCTAACAGACCGAGGGGGCTGTGGTCTAGTTCCCACTCTAGGCCGTGTTCGCTTACCTCGGTGTTGGGGGCTATAGCGATGATGGAAAACGTCTTGCCTTCGGCGCCTTCGATGGTCCACGACTCGCTTGCGTGGAGGATGCGGGCGACCACCTTGTTCTCGGCGATCCAAACGGGGGCATCCTCGTAGCCCGTGAGCAGCCCCAGCACGGACAGGGCCATGTCTGGGCGGCCACCGGTGGAGCAGGTCGCAACCACTTCGGCACCCGGCCAGCGACAGCGGACGGAATCGAGCGCCAGCGCCAGATCGGTATAGTCCTTGTACGGGTCGTGACGCTCCACCTCAAAGGCTTCGGCGGCATCGACCAACGCGCGGCCGGCATCACTCACCGTATCGGCATCCCCCACATACACGTCGCAGCCCAGTCCCGCGCCCAGTAACGCGTCGAGCCCGCGGTCCACGGCGACAACGTGGTCGCACTCCCCCGCCAGCTGACGTAGCAGATCCGCGCTCGCCACCACAGGCGAGCCGCAGACCACCAATACCTTGCAAGCCACAGCCCTCGCCTATCCCTCAAACGAAAGCACGCGGGCCAGATCAAGGTCCTTATAGTTATCGATAAAGATATCGCAGTTGGCGCGCACGTCGTCGCGCTTCATGCGACCGTGCGGGTCGTAGATGCCCACGCGCTTAAAGCCGGCGGTGCCAGAGCTCTTTAGGCCAAAGACCGCGTCCTCAAAAACCCACGCGCGCTCAAACTTGTGCCCGTGGCGCTCCTCCAGGCGGCGCAGCGCCAACTCATACACGTCAGGGAACTGCTTGGAGCGCCCGGCCTCGCCCGTGGTGGTCACAAACTCCATGTAGGCATCGAGCCCGGCGCCCGCAAGCGCAGACTTAACCAACTCGGCAGGCGTGGACGTGGCAACGCACATGGCAATACCGGCCTCCTTCGCCTGCTTCAAAAATGCAAGCAGGCCCTCGCGCGGCGGCACCTTGGAGTAGCCATCGATCAGGATGTCGCTCAGCTCGCGGTAGAGCTCCTCGCCATTTGTGCCAATGCCCCAGGTGTCGTGGTAGGCCTGGCACTCATCCTCGAGCGACAAGTGCTCAAACTGGGCAAAATCGTCGACCGTCACGTCAACTCCGTGGCGGTGCAATAACTCGGGCTGGGCATAGGCCCAAACGAGGGTGCTATTAACCAGCGTGCCGTCGCAATCGAAAACAAAAGCGACACTCGGAGCAGCGATATGGTCCATGAACGAGCCTTTCGATGTCAAATGGTAAACAACCTGCTAAAAACGTTTTACCAAACGTCAACCTAACTATCTAGAAACCCTAATTGGTAAAACTGTCAAGAGTTTTACCATCGCAATTCTGCAAGTGGTATAAACATGGCGCTTACCGATTAAACGCCACCGCAAATCCTCTTTCATTCATAAAAGTAACGTACAGGTGTTATCGTAGTTTTTGCCGAAAGTTCCACCGAGCACGCGAGGTGGAACGAATCATAGAACTATCGCCGTCCCTTCGATTCGTGCAGCCTTGGACCTTTCGCATCTAGTCACCAAGGCAACACGCTGCCGCGTCATGATGGGATCAAACGTGAGCGATACAAAGCTAAAGCCAGCAACCAAAAAGCCTGCTACCCGTAAAGCCGCCCCGCATGCGCCGGAGCTCACCAAAGACGATGTCTATCTGTTTGGCATCGGTACCTGGGAGCGCAGTTGGGAAAAGATGGGCGCGCACCCCGACACGCAGAACCGTACGCGCGGCTGGCGTTTTTGCGTTTGGGCGCCCGATGTAAAGAGCGTTCATGTCATTGGTGAATTTAACGACTGGGATGAGCAGGCCAACCCGCTGGTGCCCATGCATACGAGCGCTATTTGGGAAGGCTTTATTCCTGGCGCCGAGCAGGGCCAGCTCTATAAGTACCTTATCGAGACTAACGAGGGCGAAAAGCTCTACAAGGCCGATCCGTACGCCTTTAAGGCCGAGTGCCCTCCGGGTACCGCGAGCGTGCTGTGGACCCTCGATGGCTACAAGTGGAACGACGCCGCATGGCTCAAGCGCCGCG
>CAJKZP010000142.1:0-3738 GCA_905204415.1 uncultured Collinsella sp.
CGCGGCACATCAAAAACGGCGCAAACCCGCGGCGGTTATGCAGCAACACAGCCTTCTCGCGGCGCTCGACCACGCGCTCCAAACCTTCCATCAGCGGTTTAGAAAACATGGAGCGGCTGCCGTGCGAAAACTCACGGCGCAGGTCGGCAATGCGGACCGTGGGTAGCACGGCGTGTCCCGGGCGCTCGGGCATCTCGACGCGCGTCCAGGTGACACCGTTGTACGTGCCGCGGCGGCAGCGGTCGAGGGCCTCGGCAGAAGGCGTAGCCGAGCCCAGCACGAGTGGGCAGCGATAGCGGCGCGCCATCTCGGCCGCCACCTCGCGCGCATGGTAGCGCGGACTGGAACCCTGCTTATAGCTGGTCTCGTGCTCCTCGTCGATAATGATAAGGCCCAGGTCGCTGAGCGGGCAAAAGAGCGCCGAACGCGCGCCGACGACAACACGGGCGGCACCGCTGGCAACCATATCCCACTGGTCTAGGCGCTCACCGGCCGAAAGACGCGAATGGAAGACCGCGACCGTCTCGCCAAAGCGCGAACGGAACCGGCCGACGGTTTGAGCCGTCAGTGAGATCTCGGGCACGAGCACGCAGGCCGAGCGACCAGCCGCGAGCACGCGCTCAATCGCCGAGAGGTAGACCTCGGTTTTACCGGATCCGGTGACGCCATCGACAAGGACCACGTCGCCGTGGGCGTCAAGGCGGGCGCGTTCAATCTGCGCGAGCGCCTGCTGCTGGCCGTCCGTGAGCGCGACCGGCGCCTTGCCGCTTGCCGAGGACAGCGTGGTCTGCTCGCTGCAGCCACGCCAGGCGCGGCGCTCCTCCACCACCACGACGCCGCGTTTTTCGAGCGCCTTGATGGTCGCCGACATACTGTTGTAGAGCAGGTTAAGGTCACGCGTCGTGACCGGACCGCACTGGAGCGCCTCGATGAGCTGACGCTGGCGAACAGCGGTCTTGGGCGGCGTATAGTCGAAGCCCTCAGGTGTGAGCATCACCCAGCGGTTTTGGATAGGCTTGACGGCAGGACGCTCGACCGTCCACGCCCCGTCATCGCCCTTAACGACACGCGGGCTGCCACCCGGAGGCAAAAACAGGCGCAGGCACTCGGAAAGCGTCGCGACATATTCGCGGCTCATCCAACGCGCAATGCGGGCGGCCTCGGCACTAAAGAGCGGTTTGCTGAGAATCGCCTCGACGGGCTTGATGCGCGCGGGATCGAGGGCAATGTTGCCTTGCAGGTCGCCAAGCCCAGACGCAATGTCGACGATATAGCCCGCGGCCGCGCGGTTGCCAAAATGAACTAGGACGGTGGAGCCGATCTGGGGCTCATTGGCGAGTGACTGCGGAATGCCATAGGCAAACGGCTCGGACAGCGCACGGGTGGGAATGTCGAGGACCACGCTCGCGTAGGCGGCAATAGGCTCGAGCTTGGCCTGCTCGGCCGTGCGGACAGGCTTTACGGGAGCCTGCTTAGGCTCGGGCGAACCAAACAGCGAAAGTTGCTCGACCATGGTCTCTGTGCCTCCCATCCCATACGTCTTTAGAAACAAGAGCCCCACTCGTGGTGAGCGGGGCTCGGATACATGCGTTTGCGCGACTGTTACAGCGCCATCGTGCGGGCGCGGTCGATGCGCGCCAGGCAGTCGTCGCGGCCGACGAGCGCCATGGTCTCGCCCAGCGGAGGGCTCACCATGTTGCCGCAGACGGCGACGCGTACGGCCTGGAACACCACGCGCTTCTTGAGGTCCATCTGCTCGGGCAGCGGCTCAAGCGCGGCGTCGATGTTCGCGGCCGTCCATTCGTCCACGCCCTCGAGCGCGGTCTTGGCGGCATCCAGAATGGCACCCATGCCCTCCTTGGCCAGACCCTTGTTGACAGACTTCTCGTCATACTCAAGCGTCTCGGCCGTGGCAAAGATGGGGGCGGCGACGGTCACGGCGTCGACCGGCATCTTGGTGCGCGGCTTGACGATGGCGGCAAGCGCGTCAATCCAGTCCCCTCCGTACTCGACGTTACCCTCGATGAGGCCTGCCTCGTGCAGCTCGGGGACCATGATCTCGTCGGCAAACTGCGCGTCGGACATGCCGTTGATGTACTCGGCATTGACCCAGTCGAGCTTCTTGGGATCGAAGGTCGCGGGGTTCTTGGAAATGCGGTCGAGCGAGAACTTGCTGGCCAGGACGTCGCGCGGGATGATCGTGGTCTCGCCGTCGAGCGACCAGCCGAGCAGCGCCAGGTAGTTGACGAACGCGTCGGGCAGGTAACCCGCGTCGCGGTACTCCTCCACCGAGGTGGCGCCATGGCGCTTGGAAAGCTTCTTGCCGTCAGCGCCCAGAATCATGGAAATATGGGCGAACGTGGGCACGGGAGCACCGAGGGCCTCGTAGACCATGACCTGGCGCGGGGTGTTGGAAAGGTGGTCGTCGCCACGAATGACGTGGGTGATCTTCATCATGGCGTCATCGACGACGGTCGCAAAGTTGTACGTGGGCGTGCCGTCAGAGCGGAAGATGACAAAGTCGTCGAGCTCCTTGGCATCGAAGGTCACCTCGCCGTGGACGGCGTCGTGGATAACGACGTCGCCGCGGTCCTCGGGCACCTTGATGCGCAAGACGTAGGGCTCGCCGGCCTCGATGCGGCGACGGGCCTCCTCGGGATCCAAATCGCGGCAACGGCGCTGATAGCCCTGGAAGGGGTCCTTGCGCTCCTGCGCGGCCTTGCGATCGGCCTCGAGCTGCTCCTTGGTGCAGAAGCAGGGATAGGCCTTGCCCTCATCCCAAAGCTTCTGGGCGGCCTGTTTGTACAGGTCCAGGCGCTCGGTCTGAGCATAGGGGCCAAAGTCGCCGCCCACCTCGGGACCCTCGTCCCAGTCAAGACCCAGCCAACGCATGGCGCGCAGGATGATCTGCGTGTTCTCGTCGGTGGAACGGGTGGGGTCGGTGTCGTCGATGCGCAGGATGAACGTGCCGCCGTTTGCGCGGGCAAAAGCCCAGTTATAGATAGCGGTGCGGGCGCCGCCGATGTGCAGCTTGCCCGTCGGTGAGGGTGCAAAGCGGACGCGAACGTCTGATGCCATGGAAATCTCCTCGATTGCAGGATGGATGTCTAACTGCACCAGTATAAAGCAACAAAGCGACCTCCGCACAAAGGGCACCGACTCAGTCATTGGGGACAGACTTAAATGACCAGTCGTTGGGTGTTCCTATAGTTTTGTCAACCGTCGGGGCTACTCCCGGTAGGGCACCCGGTCGCGCATCACGGCGTATATCGCCCTGAGCCGCTTCCTCGCGACGGCCTTGAGCGCCCGCCCGTGCCCCATGCCCCGCGCCCTGCAGGCCCGGTAGTACTCGCCGTAGCGCCCCGAGGACCTCACCAGGCTGTTGCACGAGAAGATCAGCAGGGACTTGAGCCTCGCGTCGCCGCGCCTGGACGCCCTGACCGACCTCACCGACGTGCCGGAGTTCCTCACCCTCGGGGCTATGCCGCAGTACGAGGCCAGGTGGTCGTGGTCCGGGAACCTCCCGATGTCGACCGACACCGCGAGCTGCGCCGCGGTCCTCGGGCCGATGCCGGGCACGGTGAGCAGGCACGCGTAGGTTTCGTCGCCCTCGAGCAGCGCCGCCGTCTCGGCCTCGAGGGCCCCGGCCTCGTCGAGGGCCTCCGATATCCGGGCGGCCAGGATGGATTGGCTACACTGGTGTGGACAGTTCCGGGAGGGGCGCAGGAGACGGGAGGG
>CAJKZP010000143.1:0-3661 GCA_905204415.1 uncultured Collinsella sp.
AAGCCGATCTCCACGACCACCACGACCGAGACCAAGGACGACAAGGATTCCAAGAAGGATTCCGATAAGTCAGACAAGAAGGACGGCAAGTCCGACAAGTCCGATTCCAGCTCCGACACGGGCTCGTCTGTTGCGGCCACTGTCAAGAAGTCCGCTGCGGCTCCCTCGCAGGAGTCTGGCTTCAACCCGCTCGCCATTGTCGGCGTAGCGGCCGGCGTAATCGGTCTCGCCGTCATCGGCGTGTTCGTGCTCACCAAGCGTCGGTAGGTGAGGGCTGTGTCTAATAAGCCTCAGGACGCCGAGTCCAAGCAGCCCGACTCGTCGTTCATCCAGCTTGACGATGCAAAGCAAAAGGGCGCCGCTTCGGCGGCGTCCGCCCCGCGGCGCAAGGCACTTGTTGGTGTTCTGACAGCCGTCTGCATCGCCTTGATCGTTGTGTCGCTGGGTTTTGTCCAACCTTCTTCCAGCGGTGCTTGGTCCATCGATTGGATCACTCGGGCCGTGGCGGGGAAGAGCGTTGCCGGCTCTGGCTCCACCGCCTCTCGCAAGACGGCGGCGGGCTCCTCGTCTTCTGACGCTGTGGACTCCCAGTCCAAGGACTCGGATGAATCGGATTCCAAGGACGATTCAGAATCTTCGGACAAGGAATCAAAAAAGGATTCGAAAGAGAAGAAGTCCGAAGACAAGGGCGACAAGAAGTCCGAAGACAAGGGCGACAAGAAGTCCAAAGGCAAGGACGGCAAGAAGTCCAACAACACGTCTGCTGGACAGGGTTCTGAATCCGCCGGTGGATCGAGTTCTTCTGACGGCTCTTCTTCGGGCGGCGGCTCGGTGTCTGGCGGTGGGTCTGCATCCAACAGTGGCAGCGCCTCTGCGGGCAATCAGGGCGGCTCGCAGCAGCCTGGCTACGTCACGGTGACGGTTTCGGTCACGTCGAGCGCCGTGGGCAATCCTGTGTCTTCTGGTGGCACCTTCACCTTTAACGAGGGTGCAACGGCATACGATGCCCTGTGTGCCCTGGGCCTTTCCGTGAATGCGCATGGCTCATCGTACGGCACGTATGTCGCAGCCATTGGCGGTTTGGCCGAGAAGGAGCATGGCGGCACGAGTGGCTGGATGTACTCCGTTAACGGCGTAGCGCCCAACACGGCGTGCAGCAACTATGTCTTATCCAACGGCGACCGTGTCGTCTGGTATTACGTAACGGGCTAAATGCCTCGACATAACACGCCATGCGGGCGGTTCGGACAAACATCCGAGCCGCCCGTTTTTCATGCGAATGGGACTGGGTCGCCGGGTCTCTCTGTAAACAAAAAACCGGTTGGAACGAAAATTCCAACCGGTTATACCTTCAAGCTAATGTCGAACAAACTACGACTGCGCGCCCTCGAGGAAAAAGCGACGGCTAAAGTAGTTGTACCAGGTGACCAGGAACGTGGCGATGGCCTTCATGGCCTGGTAGCCGATGCTCAAAAACGTGACGCCCACAAACATGTACAGGTCGTTGAGGCCCAAACCGATCACCGACAGGATGGTGAAGATCGTGAACTCGCGCTTGCGGCTCATGCCCTCGCGATGGTCGAACACGTACTTCATGCTGAGCCAGTAGTTGACCACGACAGACGTGGTAAACGAGATCGTGGTGCTCATCAAAAAGTCGAGGTGGAACAGCTCGACGAGCGCAATGAGCATACCCCAGTCGATGCCAAAGGAGATAAGACCCACGACAGCGAACTTGAGGAATTGCTTGGTATGAGGTTGTGCCAGTGCCTTGCGCACGTAATCACATCCAATGCGTTGACGAATCGAGCAACGAGATACTTTAGAGCTTTTGCGTGGGAAACGTAAGGTCTTTGGCAAGAACTATACGAACTCGCCAAATATTCAAGAGGCAATCCGCAAACGTTGCAAATCTTGCCGTAAACGAGCAAGGCCCACGAACAACGCAGCGCTCGACGCGCGTCGTCCGTGGGCCCCGTAGTGCAACGAGGAGGCCGGGCTACTTGGTCTGCTCGCCCTCCAGGAAGATCTTGCGCGTTACAAAGTTGTAGACCATGACCAGCGCGGTAGCGCAAATCTTGGCGATATTGGCCTCGAGGCCCAGGCCGGCGTTGAGGGCCAGCACGATGCCATCGTTGAGCGCCAGGCCAATAACGGACAGCACGACAAAGATGATGAACTCGCGGCGGCGGCTCATGCCCTCCTTGTGCGCAAACACGTACTTCATGCTCGCGACGTAGTTAAAGATGAGCGAGACGATAAAGCCGCTGGTGTTGGCGATTAGGATGTTGAGACCCAGACCGTAGTGGAGCAGATTCATGATGCCAAAGTCGATGACAGTGGCAATGACGCCGACGACGCCGAATTTCATGATCTGTGCAAGGAGCTTTTGCATGGTACCTGCCTTAGGGTGGCGCCGGGGCGCCGTGGGGATGACAAACCCAGAAAGTTTAGCCAATCCCCGTGGGCGGGGCTAGGCACGCCCCTCGATAGCACCGTTTCTATATGCATCGAGCAGCTGGCGCAGGTCCTGGATCTGGCTGCGAATCTTGGCACCGGTATCGGTGTCACTCACCATGCGGCGCCGGTCGGCCTCGTCAAAGCGGTTGGTCTCGCTTTCGATGTCGATGTTGCGGGTGAGCGCCTCGGCAACGGTGGTAAAGGCCTGGTGCGACTTGAGGCGGCATCCGCGCGAGCTCGAGATGAGCGTGTAGCCGGCGATGCCCGTTTTGGGATGGTAGGCGCGACAGAAACCGCCGTCGATGACCAGCAACTTGCCGTTGGCGCGGATGGGCTGCTCGCCCTTGGTGGTTTTGACCGGGGTATGGCCGTTGATGATGTGGCCCGTCGGCGAGCAGGCCATGGGGGCGACGCCAAACTCGCGCATGATGTCGTCGCAAACGGACGAGGACGTGGTGAGCGTATAGTACGGGTCCATCGGCTCGACCCACGTGCTCTTGTCGGCGATGTAGGCGCGCTCGAACGTGCGCACCACGCGTCCGCTGGCGGGTGAGTTAAAGCCAATCCACAGGTACCACATCCAGTCGAGGGCATCGCGGTCGCCGACGCGCCAGGCGCGGCGGGCGATGTGGTCGCAAAAATCGAAGTAATCGCGGCCAGCATGCCAGGTGCCCAGGCAGTTCATGCTGCTAAAGGTGCCGTCTTCGTTGAGCGGCACGCAGCCGTGGAACAGCAGGTTGCCGTTGGTGACCTTGTACATCGAGCCGTGGGTGTAGAGGAAATCGATATGGCGATGCAGGTGATCGGCGGTGACAAACTCGGACACGAGCTTGTCGATGATGTGTTGCTCCTGGGGCGTGAGCGTGTATGGGTCCGCCGGATCGACGGTGGGGAAGTCGTTGGTCGTGAGCGGCCATACGCTGCCGTCGGCGAGGGCGACCGTGCCGGCGTCGTGATCGATCTTGTCGAGCAGCAGGCGGTCTGCCATGTCGAACTCGGGGTGGCGCTGGATAATCTGGCCCTCGAGCTTAAAAAGCAGGACGTTGATGGCTTTGATCAGCGGGCTGATGGACTCGCCGGCGGTATAGGTGGCGTCGGCGAAGGCGACAAGCTCGCGCAGCGAGATGCCATAGTCGTTCTCGAGAATCTCGTAGTTGTCGTAGCGCAGGTTGTTGCGCAGTACCGTGGCGATGCAGGCGGG
>CAJKZP010000144.1:0-3649 GCA_905204415.1 uncultured Collinsella sp.
GCTGTCCTCGAGCCGGCAACAGCTTGCCGGTCTCAAAACGTATACTTGATTTAAGGCGGAGTGGAATGTGGGCGCGCAAGGAGATGCGGAATCGATGAGAGCCTCAAAAAAAATTACTGCAGTGTTATCATCTTTCATCCTCTCTATTCTTCCATTTCTGATTCTATGGGCGGCTTGGTCAGTCCTCCCTGATACAATTCCCGCTCATTGGAGTGGGGGTGTGGTTGATCGATGGGGTAATAAGCTTGAATTGCTGGTTGTTCCGCTGTTTTCTCTGATTGGTTCTATTGCAATTTCTGTGTACCTTATTGTTTCCACGCGGCGAAGAGAGTTCGCGGATTTCTCTGTTCGAATGCGAAGGGACTTTGTTGCGTGCTATATTTCTTGTCTTCTTTTATCGACAACCTGCTCAGTGATAATTGCCGTTTGGGTTCAGTTGATTCTTACGCAAAACACTGCGGTTGATGGGGGGCTTGGACTATCGATCCTGTATTCCCTTCCCGGGCTATATGTGATCTTGTGCGCTTTGCCGCCTTTTTATGCGAGCGGCGAGAGTAAAAAGGCAGAGCGCCTGATAACAGTTCTTATTGGCGGCGCGGAGATTGTTCTTTGTGGAATAGTGCTTGAAGGTTCGGCTGCCTCTTATGCGATGATTGGACTGATGATTCTGTTCTGTGCGTTTGAGATTGTGTCACAGGTAAGGGATAGCCGGTCCTTATGAGTTGAATTACGCGCGTGCGGATATAAAGGGTGGCATGTTAAATTTGTTGAAAACTCTGACATGCGCTGTCGACTTCATTAAAATCGATTGCCGATCAAGTCTTCCTATATATGCGAGCCCTGAGAAACTGCGCTGTGAACCTGAGACCGCTATCGATCGGCCCGGTACACCGGGCCGCTGTCCTCGAGCCGGCATCAGCTTGCCGGTCTCAAAACGTATGCCGTCCGGCACGACCGACAGCCGAGCCTTGCGCCCCGCTCGAGCTGTGCCAGAACCCCGTGCCGAAACCCACGCAGCCGATGGCAGGGGAATTCAGCCTCGGCCATCGAGGAGCCGACCTAGGGACGGCGCCCCAGTCCTCGAAGGATTTCCACCGCCCCTTACAGGCCTGGATAAATTTAACGGTTGATTCAATCCGGCTGAATAAGCCGAGCATGGGCCGGTTGGCATAATGCAAGGTAAAAAGGCAGATGCGGCCGAACGCCGGTGCGGGGTTCGGGTGATGCGATAGGATGTGATACACGTATTACATCTAACCGGGAGGTGCATCATGGCAACCGCCACTGCAGCCCTGAGAATCCCCGAGGACCTCGCGGACAGGTACGACCGCTTGGCGAAGTCGACGGGCCGCACGAAAACCTTCTACATGACGGAGGCCCTCGCCGCAGAGATAGACAGGCTCGAATACGAGTACGGCCTCATGAATTATCCGGGAAGCGTTTGGTTGCGAGGCATGCCAGTGTGAGGGCCTGATTCGTCAGGCCCCGCACAGGGGGACCGCGATGGTAGCCACCGCGCCGCCCGAGGGGCTGTTGGCGAGCGAGACGGAGCCCCCGTGGGCGCTCGCGGCCTCGGAGGCGACGTGGAGGCCGAGCCCGTAGTGGCGGCCTCCGTCGCGCGAGGAGCGGGAGGAGTCGTCTGTGAAGAGGCGCTCGCAGCCGCGTTCGAGGGCGGCGGGAGAAAAGCCCGGTCCGTCATCGGCGACCTCGATGACGAGGTATCCACCAGCGACGTCGCAGGAGACCACCACGCGCGAGCGCGCGTGCTCGGCGGCGTTGGCCACGAGGTTCGCGGCGGCTCGCGCCAGGGTGGTACGGTCGAGTGGGGCCTCGGGCGTGCCCGCGACAGCGGGGCCCGTGGCTGCGTCGAGCGTCACGCCTCGCGCCCGGGCGATCTGGGCGGCCTCGGCGAGGACCTGCTCGCAGAGCTCGGCCGGCCGCATGGGGGCCCTCTCCGCCCCGCCGGACCCGCGCGAGGCCTCGATGAGCAGACGCACGTAGCCGTCAAGCCTTTCGACACTGCCGGCTATGTCGCGCGCGGCGGCCGCGAGGTCGGCATCTTTCTCGTCTTCAAGCTCCTCCGCCACGAAGTCGGCGTTGGCGCGCAGCACGGTGAGCGGCGTCTTGAGATCGTGGGCGAGCGACGCCACCTGCTCGCGCTGCCCCCGCTCCGCGGCCCAGCGGGCCTCGAGCGACTCGGCGAGGGAGGCCCGCATGGCGTCCATCGCGGCGAGGACGTCGTTCACCTCGCGCACGTTGGTGCTGCCGACCGCGAAGTCGAGCTCCCCCGCGCCGACGCGCCCCGCCGCCTCCGCGAGCGGCGCCATCTTGCGCGAGATCACGCGGCTCGCGCGGCGCGCCACGAGCGCGAGCGCGAGCGCGCTTCCCGCCGCGGCGCCGACGAGCATGAGGTTCTGCGGGTTGGGAAGCAGGCCGGCGAGATCGCGCGAGACCCACTGCGGCAGGTACTCGCTGACGAGTGCGCAGGCCCCGCCGTCCTTGAGTGGGAACGCGGCGTAGGTGAGGCCCGAGCCCCCGCCCTCGATCTCCACTGTGCCCGGATCAGCGGCGAGTGCCGTACGGGCCATTTCCGTCGCGTCCTCGAGCCGCGTGCCCTCGAGGTCTGTCATCAGCACGTATCCGTCCTTGTTCAGGATGAGGTAGCGGTACGCCGTCGGCACGTCCTGCTGCCCGCAGACGCCGTCGCGTGCCAGGCCCTCCGCGACCTCGCGCGCATTGGCCGGCCCCCAGCTTGCCTCGTAGACGATGCCCGCGTTGATCGCCGCAGAGAGCGCCATGAACGAGGCGAGCCACGCCGTAGCGACCGCCGCGAACGCGTAGGCGAAGTAGCGCGCGATAACGAAGGAGAGCGGCATGCCTCGGCGACCTCGCGCCCCGGTCCTCAGAGCTGCCACTTGTACCCCATCCCCCAGACGGTCGCGATCGGATCGGCGCCGGCCTCGGAGAGTTTCCTCCGGGCGCGGCTGACCTGCATGGATATGGCCGCGTCGTCGGCGTCGCTCTCCCAGCCGAGCACTGCCTCGCGTATCTGCGCGCGGCTCATGACCTGCCCTGGGTGACGAGCGAGGTACTCGCAGATGGCGTACTCGGTGGGCGTGAGCGGCACGGCCTCGCCACCCACGGCGAGGTCGCGCGCCCCGAGGTCGATCCGCACCTCCCCGAAGGAGAGGGCGTGCGAGCGCGGCCGGCGCTCACGGCGTAGATGGGCCGCGACCTTGGCGCGCAGCTCCGCAGCCCCGAAGGGCTTGCGAACGTAGTCGTCGGCGCCCAGGCCGTAGCCGGCCACGGCGTCCTCCTCGGCCACGCGAGCGGTCAGGAAGACGATGGGCCCGTCGAAGTCCGGGCGGATCTGCCGCACGAGCTCGAAGCCGTCGAGCCCCGGCATCATGACGTCGCAGAGCACGAGGTCGAAGTGCGAGAGGTCCATCCCCAGGACCGCCGTCGGGTCCGCTGCCTTGACGACCTCATGGCCGTCGCGGCCGAGGACGCGCGCGAGCGCGTCGAGGATCGCCCGTTCATCATCCACTGCCAATATCCTCGCCATGTTCGACCTCCTGAAACTTCCGTCGGAATTGTACTAGCGCCGCACTCAGCGGTCCAGAGCTCTGCGCGCAGCCGCGGGCGCATC
>CAJKZP010000145.1:0-3625 GCA_905204415.1 uncultured Collinsella sp.
GCCGGGCCCTTACGCCAGCACGCCGAAGAACGCGCCGATGATGCCCACGACCATGGTGGCCACGATCAGCACCATGGGGTTGATCTTCTTGGACAGCAGCCAGTAGTACAGCCAGAAGGCGATCATGCCGAGCATGCCGGGCATGATGCCGTCCAGGATGTCCTGGAGGGTCTGGGCGTCGTCGCCCGAGCCGATGGCCACCGGGATGCTGGCCCAGAACATGTCCTTGCACATGGCGCCCACGACCATGACGCCCACGATTCCCACGCAGGTCATGATCTTCTGCATGAGGCCGGTCCTCTGGGCCTCGTCCAGGAAGCCCACGCCCAGCTCGTAGCCCTTGACGGCGCCCCAGATGCGCAGCGCGAAGCCGGGGACGTTGTAGATGAGCAGGAAGGCGATGGGGCCGAAGGGGTTGCCGGCCTGGCACAGGCTGATGCCCACCGCGGCGGCGACCACGCGCAGCGTCGACAGGAAGATGGAGTCGCCGATGCCGGACAGCGGGCCCATGAGGGCGGCCTTGACGTCGTTGACGCTCTCGGGCTCGATCTCGCCGCGGGCGACCTTCTCCTCCATGGCCATCGCGATGCCGCCGACGAACGGGGCGAACTGGACGGTGATGTTGAAGAACGCGCAGTGGCGGTGCAGGGCCTCGGCGTAGTCGTCGGGGCGGCCGGCGTAGATCTTCTTGAGCATGTTGGCGACCATCAGGCAGAAGGCGATGTTCATCTGCTTGTAGTAGGTCCAGGAGAACTCCATGCCCAGGGCGCCGACGTTGACGGCGCTCTTGACGAGGTCGGAGCGCGTGATCTTGTTCTCGGGACTAGAAGTCATCGTCCTCATCCCCTTCCGCGGAGAGCTGGGGCTGGGCTCCGCCCAGGCCGAGCAGGTCGAACTTGTCGATGCCGATGATGATGGCGATCAGGGCGACGCCCAGGACGGGCACGTTGGCGTAGGAGCACAGCAGGAAGCCCAGGAAGTAGAAGGGCACGAGCTGCTTGGTGAGCACCAGGCGGCCGAGCATGGCGAAGCCCATGGCCGGCAGGATGTTGGCGGCAACGCCAAAGCCAGCAAGGACAAAGGGCGGGATGAAGTCGAGCATGCCCTGGATGGCGTCAGCACCCAGATAGAACGACAGCGAGCACAGCAGGAACGCCATGATGATACCGGTCAAACCGATCAGGAAGTGCATCGCATAGACACCCTTAAGGTTGCCCTGGCCGGAGAAGACATCAGCGCGGTCAACCAGAATCGGCAGGGCGGCGTTGAGGATGTTCTTGATGGCAAGGCACAGCGTGGCGATGGGCATAGCGAGCGCGATGGCTGCCTCGGTGCTCTGGCCCAACTGGATAGCGAAGGCGCAGGCGAGCACGCCGCCGATCGTCTCATCAGGCGGCACGTAGGCGCCGATGGAGATCGAGCCCATGAACAGAAGCTCCAGGCTGGCGCCGATCGCGAGGCCGGACTGCAGGTCCCCCAGCACCAGGCCCACGAGCGGGCACAGGACGATGGGGCGGAACGCATAGAGCGTACCGAGCTGGAAGTCGAACTTACCAAATGCGGCGATAAGTCCGATGAGGATTGCTTGGGTAAGCATATATCCCCCTTTCCTAATAGGACACTACGAAGAGCTCAGACTCTTCGAAATTGAACGCCTAGAGCACGCTTGCGCAGTCAACCTTGGGGTCATCGGCCAGAGGACGGATCTCGACCTCGACGCCGTTGTTCAGCATCTCACGCACATCGGCCTCCTCGGCTGCAGTCAGGAAGATCTGACGAGAGACCTGACGAGCATCGGGGCGCTTCTCGTCCTTGGGCTTGGTGTTGCCCAGGTTGACCGACTTGATCTGCGGGCAGCCTTCAACAAGCTGCTTTGCCTCAGCGATGGTGGCGACACAGATAATCATCTTGTATTTGTCAGTCACACCCGAGTTAATGGCCTCGATGGCATTCGCCATATCCTTGATGACGAGCTTGCAGCCGGCAGGCTTGCCCATCTTGAGCGTCGTCTTCCACACCGGGTCGTTGGCGACCTTATCGCCCACGCAGAAAATGCAGTTGGAGCCAAGGCCCTGGACCCAAGAGACCGCGACCTGGCCATGAAGCAGGCGATGGTCGACGCGAAGTAGCTGAATCATAATGTGACCCCCCAAAGGTCTTGTGCCGTCTTACGGCGTGTCAGTAGGTGCTGCGGATTAGAACTCTTCTTCCTCTTCGTCATCGACCAAAAGATCGTTGACAAACTTCACGCGCGTATCGTCCGCAGCGACGATGGCGCGAATCGTCTCCTCAACCGGCGCCGACTCGTCAGAGAACAGCAGCTGGATAAGCAGAGGAAGGTTCATGTTGGTAACGAGGTACGTGCGGGGACGCGTCTGGACGATCTTGGTGAACTCGTTGTTGACGCTGCCGCCAAAGAGGTCGGTGCAGACAACGACATCATCGTCGGCAGCCATGCCTGCCAGCAGTTTTTGGGCCTCCTCGGCCACGTCCATGCGGTCATCGACGAACATCGAAAGATCGTGGACGTTGTCGCGAGCGCCCGAGAGCAGCTCGACACTCTCCTTGATGCCGGTAGCGAAGTGCGCATGGCTGGCGATGATGTACTGCCTCATTCTGTGTTCCTCTCAATAGCCCGGCGCGTTCCCGCACCCGTTTTCTTTAGTAGTCGAACTGGTGATAGTAGCGACGATACTTGAGGTTGTGCTTGGTGACCGTCTCGTAGTAGCGAGCCAGGCGGTCGGTAACGAGCACCGTCAGAATCCACGGAGACACGATGACGCGGAACTCGTCGTCAAGGCCGGGGATCGCGAACTCGGCGGTGTCGATGATGTTGATGTCGGTGTCGCCGGTCACGCCGCGGGTCAGGAACGCGCGGACGCGCTCGTCGAGCTTGCGGTTCTCGTCCTCGCCCATGAACAGGAAGACCGGGACGCCGGGCTCCACGAGCTCGAGGGTGCCGTGGAAGAAGTCGGCCGAGGTGATGTAGCGGGTGCGCTTCCACTGCATCTCCTCCAGGATGCACATCGAGAACAGGATGGTCTCGCCCCACAGGGCGCCGGAGCCGATGAACATGGTGTAGGGGGCCAGGGCGTACTTCTTGGCGAGCTCCTCGGCGCGCGGCTCGAAGCGCTTGCGGATATCGACCAGGTGGGTCCAAACGTCCTTGGTCTGCTCGATGAACTTATCGAACTGCGGGAAGCAGCCACGGCGATTGAGCAGGCGCAGGCCGAAGCAGTCGGCGAGGTAGTAGCCCATCTCGCAGCCACCGTTACCATGATCGGAAGCCATCTTGACGCAATTCTCGGCGCCGACAGCCTGGCCGATGGGGCCCTCAGGCTTGGTCATGGCGTAGACGCGAATGCCCTTTTCCTTCATCTTCTTGACGGCCTCGAGGACCTCGGGGGTGGTGCCGGACTCGGAGGCGGTGAGCACGACGGACTTCTCGGTCATGCGCTTGTGGCCGGAGACGTTCCACTCGGCGGCGTGGATCAGGTAGACCTCGAGGTCGCGGTCGCCGAACTTGTTCATGAGGTACTCGAGCTGCATGAGCTCGTCCCAGGTGCCGCCGACGCCCATCAGGAACACGGCGTCGTAGCCCTCGTCGGCGACCTTGTCGGCGAGC
>CAJKZP010000146.1:0-3599 GCA_905204415.1 uncultured Collinsella sp.
AGTCGGCCCAAGCGCGGTAGCGCGGCATGCGCTGCTCGGCGAGTTTATCGATGCCGTCGCGGGCGGTGATAGGGCGTCCCTTGTGGGCGAGTTCGTCGAGCTTGCGGTTGAGCAACACGATCTGGCTGTTCTGGTGCAGCAGCGGATAGTTCTCATCGCGCGTTACCACGCCGCCGCCGGTGGAGAGCACCAGGCCACTGCGCTTGGAGATGTCGGCCAGCGCTGCCGTCTCCTGCTCGCGGAAGGCCGCCTCGCCGCGCTCGACGATAAAGTCGGCGCAGGGCATGTCTAGGCGCTCTTCGAGGGCTCGGTCCAAGTCAATGTGCTCGCGGCCTGTGAGCTGGGCGATCTGCTCGCCCACGCGGGTTTTGCCCGAGCCCGGCATGCCGATGAGCGCGATATTCTGCTCGCGGCGGGACAGGCGCTCCGTCACATCCAGGATGTGCTCGCGCGGTGTAATCTGACCGGTGTAGCGCTCAACAGCCTGTGCTGCCTGGGCAGCAAGCATGAGTAGGCCGCCGATGCAGGGGATGCCTCGGCGCTCGGCCTCGAGCATCAGGCCCGTGCGGGCGGGGTTGTAGACAATGTCGATGACGCCCTCGAGCGCGTCGAGGCCCTCGAGCGTGCAAGGCGCGTCGGGGCAGTGGGGGAACATGCCGGCGGGCGTGCAGTTGACGAGCAGTGCTGCGTCGGACTGCTGCGCGATGTTGTCGTAGTTGACCTCGCTCGTGCGTCCCACGGGCACCACGATGGCGCCCAAGTCTCCCAGCACCATGCTCGCCGTGGTGCCGGCGCCTCCGGTGGCTCCGAGCACGAGGACCTTCTTGCCGGCAACCTCTACGCCCAGCTCCTCGACAAGGCACTGGAAACCGAAGTAGTCGGTGTTGTCGCCGCGCAGGCGGCCATCGGACAGGCGTGTGATGGTGTTGACGTTGCCCATGCGCTCGGCCAGGGGACTCAACTCGTCTAGGTATTCCATGACGGCGCGCTTGTAGGGGATGGTTACGTTGGTGCCCTCCCACTCGTCGCCCGTCATAAAAGCCTCAAGATCCTCGGGCTCGCGCTCAAATCGCACGTATTCGAGCCCCGCGAGCTCCTTGTAGATGGTCGGGGTATAGCTGTGGCCCAGCACACGGCCCAGCACGCCGTAGGGGCGGGTTGCGGCGGTATCGGTCATCTAGAGCACCTCCGTGTAGCTGCCAAAGTAGGTGAAGCTCTCGCACACGTCGTCGATCGAGTCGAGCAAGTCGTCGAGGGCCTTGCTGCCAAAGGGGCAGTCCAGGTCAAAGTAGAACATAAACTCAAAATCGCGCCCGGGGATGGGGCGGCTCTCGAGCTTGATGAGGTTGATGTTGAGTGCGTAGAAGCGCT
Source organism: uncultured Collinsella sp. (assembly GCA_905204415.1). Classification (GTDB taxonomy): domain Bacteria; phylum Actinomycetota; class Coriobacteriia; order Coriobacteriales; family Coriobacteriaceae; genus Collinsella. Next base: position 1,372 of record CAJKZP010000146.1, read on the forward strand.
CGAGTACGCGATAGAGCGCGCCCGGCTCGTTGGCCGTGGTGATCATAAGCGAGGTGCGGTTGGCACCGGGATAGACGCGCGGTTCGCGACTGATGACGACAAAGCGCGTGTAGTTGTTGTCCGAGTCTTGAATGTTGGGCTCCAGTACTTCGAGTCCATACAGCGCGGCACAGCTGCGCGAGGCGATAGCGGCGACGTCGGTGCGTTCGGAGTTGGCGACCATCTCGGCCGACATGGCGGTGTTGGGGTACTTGGTGGCATGCAGGCCGTGGCCCTCGATAAAGCCGGCGCACTGGGCGATGGCCTGGCCGTGGCTGTAGACCTCGCGTACGCTCTGGAGTTTGGTGCCGGGTTTGACGAGCAGGTTGTGGTCGATCTTGAGGCGCAGCGAGCGCACGATATGGAAGTCGAACTGTGCGAGCAGGTCGTAGACGGCGTTGACAGAGCCAGCGGTTGAGTTTTCGATGGGCAGCACGCCAAACTCGCAAAAGCCGTCGCGTACGGCGCGCATGACGCCCTCAAAGGTCTCAAAGAACGCGATATCGGGCACGTCGAAGAGCTTGCATGCGGCGATTTGGCTGTAGGCGCCCTCAACGCCCTGACAGGCGACGGTGGCCGTCTGGGGGAAGGGTGTGTTAAAGGCTGCGGCCGTGGCATGGGCCTTTTGCGACACCGTGATGCCTTCGAGCTCGTTGATGTAGCGCTGCTGCTCGGCCTTGCTCATGCTCATGAGGAGGCGGAACAGAGCGATGGTCTGAGCCTCGTAGCGCTCGGGTGCGCGGCCGGCGAGGTTGTTGAGTTTGGAGCGCTCACGGGCGGGGTCAAAGACGGCCTTGCCCATCTCGATCTTGGATTTGGCGACTTCGGTGGCAATGTCCATGCGCTCGACGAAGCTGCTGAGCAGGGTGGTGTCAATGCCATCGATGGCCTGGCGAATATCGGCAAGGTCCATGGAGGCCCCTTTCACGTAACGGCTGAGTTGGCAGGCAACCCAGGTGAGTCGGGTTAGAGCTGGGCGGTGTCCTCGAGGAGGGCGTCCCAAATCGCGAGGGCGGCGGCTGCTTCGGCTACGGGGACGGCGCGCGGGACGATGCAGGGATCATGGCGGCCGTGGACCGAGAGCTCGGCATTTTCCATGGCGTCCATGTCCACGGTCTGTTGCTCGCGACCGATGGAGGGCGTCGGCTTTACGGCCATACGCCACATGACGGGTGCGCCTGTGGAAATACCGCCCAGGATGCCGCCGGCGTTGTTGGACTCGACCGCAATCTCGCCGGTCTCGGCATCTACGCGGTACGGATCGTTGTTCTCGCTGCCGCGCATAGCGGCCACGGCAAAGCCCATGCCAAACTCCACACCCTTTACGGCGGGAATGCCAAACGCGATTTGTGCGATGCGGTTCTCGATGCCGTCGAACATGGGGTCGCCGATGCCCGCGGGAAGCCCGTAGATGCCGCACTCCACGATGCCACCGATGCTGTCGAGCTCGTCGCGTGCGGCCAGAATCTCCTCGCGCATGCGACCGGCAGCTGCGGCGTCAATGCAGGGCAGGTCGTTTGTAAGGGTCGCCTTGCGGTCGGCCTCGCGATAGACCATGTCGTCCATGGGCAGGTCGGAGATACCGCCGATTTGCGCGACGTGCGCCATGACCTTGATGCCACGGGCCTCGAGTGCCTGCAGCGCGATGCCGCCGGCGATGCATAGGGGGGCCGTCAGACGACCGGAGAAGTGTCCGCCGCCGGCGACGTCGTGCATGTTGTGGTACTTCACGCGCGCCGGAAAGTCTGCGTGCCCGGGGCGGGGCTTGCGGCGCAGCTCGGAATAGTCCTTGGAGCGCGTGTTGGTGTTCTCGATGATCGCTGCGATGGGTGCGCCGGTGGTGTGCCCATCGACCACACCGGCAATGATATGCGCGGCGTCGGCCTCACGGCGCTTGGTTGCGGTCTCGTCGCGACCGGGGGCGCGACGGTCCAAAAAGGCCTGCAGCTGCTCCTGGTCAACGGCGATACCAGCAGGAATGCCGTCGAGTGAGCAGCCGATAGCAGGGGAGTGCGACTGGCCAAAGATACTCAGATGCAAAACGTTGCCAAAGGTCGAGGACATGCTATTCCTCCTCGAGCGTGACCTTGCCGCCCAGCAGGCGGTAGTGGTCAAAGAAATCGGGATAGGACTTGTTGACGGCCTCGGCGCCGTGGATCACGACATCGCCGGTAGCACGGCTCGCGGCG
>CAJKZP010000147.1:0-3551 GCA_905204415.1 uncultured Collinsella sp.
CCAGCGCCAGCACGCGCAGAGCCTCGTCGGCCATGGCCTTGTTGGCGGCCACGAGCTCGGCGCGACGCTCCTCGGTCAGCGGGACGACCTTTTCGCCCTCGTAGATATGGGTGCACAGGCCGATTACCACGTCGGGCGCGCCCTTGGTGTACTGCTCGTACTCGCCATCCAGGGTCTCGACGACCACGGACATCATCTTGCGACCCGAGTCGAACGGGGCCTCGCCCACGCGCGGGTGCTCGGCAGTCAGGCCGGTGAGACCAGCCTTGCCGGCGTCGTTGACGAGCGCGCACTCGGTCGGCTCGCCCACGGCCTCGCCCAGCTCCTCGTCCCACTGGGCATCGGAGCAAAGGGCCATACCGGCCAGGAACTTTTCCTTAGGCGCAGCGAGCTCGTGCTTGACGACGGTCATCTTGTTTTGGGTAAGGGTGCCGGTCTTGTCGGAGCAAATAGTCTGCGTGCAGCCGAGGGTCTCGACGGCAGAGAGCTTGCGGATAATTGCCTGGCGCTTGGCCATCTTGGTCACGCCGAGCGACAGCACGATGGTCACGACGGCGACCAGGCCCTCGGGGATGGCAGCGACGGCGAGCGAGACGGCGACCATAAAGGTGTCGAGCAAGGCAGTCGGATCGGTAAGGACGTTGCCCACGCCGTGGCGGAGGATATCGACGCCAAAGATCACGACGCAGATGACGATCACCATAATGGTGAGGATGCGGCTGAGCTCGGCAAGCTTCACCTGCAGCGGCGTAAGCTCTTCCTTGGCCTCGGCCAGGGCGCCGGCGATCTTGCCCATCTCGGTATCCATGCCGGTACCGACCACGACGGCGCGGCCGCGGCCGTACACCACGGTAGAGCCCATGTAGCACATGTTCTTGCGGTCGCCGAGCGGCACGTCATCGGTGCCTGCGGCAAGCTCGATCACGTTGGCGTGCTTCTCTACGGGCACGGACTCGCCGGTGAGTGCGGCCTCTTCGATCTTCATCGTGGCGCTCTCGAGCACGCGGCAGTCGGCCGGGACGGAGTCGCCCGCCTCGAGCATGATCACGTCGCCGGGCACGAGCTCGGCGCTCGGCAGGTGCACGAGCTTGCCGTCGCGCAGTACCTTGGACTGCGCCGCGCTCATCTCCTGCAGGGCCTCGAGGGCCTCCTCGCTCTTGGCTTCCTGGACCACGCCCAGCACCGAGTTGACGATAACGACGAACATGATGATGACGACATCGGCAAAGTCGGGCTCGCCCTTGACCATGCCCGTGAGCGCGCTGATGATGGCGGCAACGATCAGCATGATGACCATGGGGTCGGCCATCTGCTCAAAGAAACGCTTCCACAGCGGCGTCTTCTCGGCTTCCTCGAGCTTGTTAGGGCCTGTCTTGGCGAGGCGCGACGACGCCTCACCAGTGCTCAGGCCGAGGTTCTCATCGACGCCTTGGTCGCTGAGCACCTCCGCCGCGGCGGACAGGTATTCCTTTTGCATATAGAGTCCCCTCCTGGGTTCGGGCCACTCAGCAGATTGATGCCCGATCATAATTCCCAGGAGAAGGGCAAGGGCTCATCAAGGCTGCCGTGCTGAGCGGCAGTTGATAGTGGAGCTATGGTACCCCAAAGCGACGCGTCTAGCCAAAACAATCCATTTGGAAATATGGTCCATAAGCAGCGATGCAGGCCGTGTGATGCTCAACATTGATAAAACGCTTTTTCTTCGGCGCATCATCGAACTGAAATATCGCCCAGATAGCAGCGGTTAGAACGGTTGGTAAAGTTTTTGCATATACCGTTTTTCCGCAAAAAATGAACTTCTAATTCGGCATACGGTCGATTTTTGGGGGTATTCGGTCGGCATTTCGTTATAATCATCTCAGTTTTATTTCTTATGGTTTATCTATCAGCGCAAGACGATGTCAGATGGAGGTCTGAATGTACAAGCGCACCAAGATTGTATGCACCATGGGTCCCGCCTGCGATAGCGACGAGACCATCCGCGAGATGATCAAGGCGGGCATGAACGTCGCCCGTTTTAACTTCTCGCACGGATCCTACGACGAGCACCACGGTCGCATCGAGCGCGTCCGTCGTATTTCCAAGGAGCTCGGTCTGCCCGTCGGCATCCTGCTCGACACCAAGGGCCCCGAGGTCCGCACCGGCCTTCTGGTCGACGGCAAGAAGGTTGCCGTCAAGACCGGCGACAAGATCGTCGTCACCGCTCAGCCCACGTCCGAGGATTTCCACGGCACCGCCGAGCACATCTCCCTCGACTACCTGGCTCTGCCCTCCGAGGTCGAGAAGGGCTCCCTCATCCTGATCGATGACGGCCTGGTTGCCCTCGAGGTCGAGTCCGTCGACGGCCAGGACATGACCTGCGTCGTCAAGAACGACGGCCTGATCGGCGAGCGCAAGGGCGTCAACATGCCCAACGTCAACATCTCGCTGCCCGCCATCACCGAGCGCGATCGTCAGGACATCCTCTTTGGCCTGACCGAGAACATCGATTACATCGCCGCTTCCTTCATCCGCGATGGCGAGTCCGTCCGCGGCATCCGCGAGCTTTGCCGCGAGAACGGCGGCGAGCACGTGATGATCTTCCCGAAGATCGAGTGCGCCCTGGGCGTCGAGAACTTCGACGAGATCCTCGAGGCTTCCGACGGCATCATGGTCGCCCGTGGCGACCTGGGCATCGAGATCAAGCCCGAGCTTGTTCCGCACATCCAGAAGGAGATCATCGCCAAGTGCAACGCGGCCTATAAGCCCGTTATCACCGCTACGCAGATGCTCGACTCCATGCAGCAGAACCCGCGCCCGACGCGCGCCGAGGTTGCCGACGTTGCCAACGCCATTTACGACGGCACCGACGCCGTTATGCTGTCCGGCGAGTCCGCTGCCGGTAAGTACCCGGTCGAGGCCGTCAAGATGCAGGCCAGCATTGCTCTCGAGACCGAGAAGTACCTCCCGGCTCACGCTCCGCTCGAGGTTCCGGCTGACGCTCACGGCACCCGCGTCGTCAACAACGTTGTGGGTATGTCCGCTGTGAACATGGCCACCACCGTTGGCGCCAAGTGCATCACCGTGCCGACGACCACCGGTCGTACCGCTCGCCTGATCTCGCACTTCCGTCCCAACATGCCGATCTGCGCGTTCTCCCGCCACGATTGGGCCGTTCAGCAGATGATCATGTACTGGGGCGTTATCCCGCACCAGGCCGAGATTACCCAGGGCACCGTCAACGGCACGATCGTCAAGGCGATCGAGACCGCTAAGGAGCTCGGCTACGTCGAGGCCGGCGACCTGACCGTCGCTACCGCCGGCGATCCCCGCATGAGCGTCCAGCTCGAGGACAAGGTCTCCTCGACCAACGTCGCTTACGTCGCTCAGGTGCGCTAAATCGCACTTGCAAGCAGATTTGCATTGCAAAGGGCCCGGAAGGCATTGCCTTCCGGGCCCTTTTTCTGTGCCAATGCCGGCGCACGGCAAAACACACACTCATTTCTTTACCAAAAGCGCGAAATCCACCCTTCGAGGATGGCGCGAATTTTTGTGGTGTAAGAGGGAGGGCC
>CAJKZP010000148.1:0-3518 GCA_905204415.1 uncultured Collinsella sp.
TGTAAAGGACGCGGTCATGCTTTGGAGCTACGTTCAGCTTGATGACGGTACTCAGTTTGCCTACTCAGAGACAAGAGAAGACGGAACCGTTCGCGTAGCCGTCGAGCGCCCAGTTGACTTTGGCTTTGACCATGCGGAATGCTTCTTGCCTGCGGTCAAATGGTTCAACGTGGAAGGATTTACCGCTGACGACCTCAATTTCTTGCCTGAATTTGTTAGATCAAACGCCCCGTTTATCTTCGAGCTCGCCGAACGCCAAAAAGCCGGACCGGCGGTTTCGGCGCTGGTCCCCTGACGTTCTACTGTTGAACGGTAAATAACCCATGATTTCACCTACCGACATATCCGCTGCTGCCTCCCACGTGCTGGCTCAATACGACGTCAGCGAAGCATATTTATTTGGCTCGTTTGCCCGAGGCGAGCAAACGCCCGATAGCGATATTGACTTGCGCCTAGTCTGCCGCAGCACCATGACGTTCGGCACGCTTTACGAGCTCTCCCATGTGCTAGAGAAGGAACTTGGACAAAAGGTTGATATCGTCACCAACCCACCAGAGCGCATGCGCCCGGCCTTCCGCAAAAGCATCGAACAAGATGAGGTGCGTGTCTATGAAGCGCTGTAAGCAGGATGAGGCGTTAGTGTGCTCCGGCGTGATCAGCAAGTCTGAATTTTGCCGCATGCTTCCGGACTCGGCGAGTCTTAGAAGCCAATATTGAACTTAAACTCGGTTCCATACACCCTCCTGCTCTTTGAATATAAGTATCACCCTAGCGATAGTGTGCTATACTATCGCTAGGGCGATACCTGTTAGGAGACTCGCGTGGAACTGTGGCATGGTTCTCAGAAAATCATTGAGACTCCCCAGCTTGGCCTGGGGAAAGTCCATAACGACTATGGACAGGGATTCTATTGCACAGAGAGCCTCGACCTTGCAAGAGAATGGGCATGCTCACGTGATGACGATGGCTTTGCGAATCGCTATGAACTCGATATAGCCGATCTTAAAATTCTCGACTTGCTATCTCCGCAATATTGCGTCCTGCATTGGATAGCGTTACTCGTTGAGAATCGTTCTTTTCGCAAAGATACCGCCATTGCCGCGGGGGCGTGCGAATATCTCCATGATCACTTTCTACCTGAGACGAGCACTTGCGACGTAATAAGGGGATGGCGTGCGGACGACTCGTACTTTAGCTATGCCAGGGCTTTTGTGAACAATACGATTACCGTTGAGCAGTTGGGTCGATCTATGAGGCTCGGCAACCTGGGAGAGCAGATTGTGCTCAAAAGCGAGCGCGCTTTCAGGAACATTCGTTTTGCTGGATTTGAACGTGCGCCGCTAGCTCTGTATGGCCCATTGGCCAAGGAGCGAGATGAAGCGGCAAGGGCGCAGCATCGAGAGCTACTTGCCGAAAATCCATTTGAGGGAATCCGTATCGTCGATATCATTCGAGAGGGGATGACGGGCGATGACCCTCGCCTACAGTGAGATGTATCTCGAGGATGCAATGAGAACGCTGGGCGAGGTGGTCGACTTTGCCCTCTGTGACCAAGGGCTGACTCCAGCCGAGTTGACGGCGATCCTGTCGAACGCTTTTGAGATGAAACAGTTTGAGCGCGGTATGCCTCGCGTCGTCTGCGGCATGGCGGGCGACGAGCTCGCGCGCGATATTATCGCCCATGCGGGACTGACCCCCGTCGAATGCAGGGAGACCTATCCGTTCGACCGTTCGCCCCAGTATTGGGCGGGCTGGGTTTTGGCCTATACGCAATGGATGTGCAGCCTGGGCTTTAATGAGCTACTTGAAGTCGCCCCGCTCGATTGGATCATCGGCTCGTACCATCCGCTCCACGAGGCCTCCGAAGACAAGTTCGCCCAGATTGTCATCGAAAAATGGAACAGCGCCCAGGCAGACAAAAGGGGCCTCAAAGCGGCACGAAAGGCAGCCGGACTAACGCAAAAACAGCTCGCCGCCCAATCGGGGGTTAAGCTTCGCGCCATACAACTCTACGAGCAGAACCAGCTCGACCTACGCCGTGCCTCGGTCTCCTCGGCATTGGCGCTCGCAAATGCCCTACGCTGCACCATCGAAGAACTCGTCTGGCAACCGGTTGCCCTGGAGTACGACTCGCGGGCTATTCCGTCCGAAATGCTATAGAGGAGGCAGACATGCCTTGGAACTACGTTCAACAAGATGACGGCGCTGATTGTGTTGCTCAAGAAGATCATTCATCTGCGCACGAGGCAAAATCAGCATCCCCGATTTTGTTCGACGGCGACACGTCGATCGACGAAGCTATTCGGATGACCATTGCGGACATGCCCAACGCGCTCAGGTTTTTGGAGAACTCATGACGGCGGTTGCGCCGCGCCGGGCGCATCCGTTCGCGCCGCTGGTGCTCGACGATGCCGGTTCGCTCGAGGCCATGGCAGCGGCCGTGATGCGTCTGCACAGCACGCTGATGACGGTCGGACGCTGCTATACGACCGGCGCCACAGGCGACCGTGCCGCGCTTGAGCTTGGACGCGTCGAGTCCGTGCTTGCGGGTGCATTCTGTACGATATTCGGCCAATCGCCGGCTGATCGCTTCGCAGACATCTTTGGCCAGGTCACTTATGTGGCCGATCACATGGTCAAGGATCACATCTTTGAGGACGGCAACAAACGCACCAGCCTTGTCTTTGCGTTGTCCGTCCTAAGGTTCACCGGCACTCCGGTCGTACTGTCCGACAGCCCCGAGCCCAAAGACAACCAGTACTACGCCTGGATCCAGGACCTTGTTTCCAGTCGCCGCACGAACAGCGAGCTAGCCGAAGAGCTGCGCCGCGGTTGCGTTGCGCGCACGAGTGACCCGTCGCCCGTATAGAATCAAACCATCCGCACGCCAGTTATTGAATGGATTGGACACCACATGGAAATCCCCAGCACCCTGTGCAGCAATGTGTACGAGTTTGCGTTTTGCCCCGAGCCCTGCTATGAACGCCTGGTCGACCTCGCCGATCCCGAGGACTGGGGTCCCAGCAACCGTATCCTGAAAAACTACCTGTCGTTTTCGTTTAGCCGCGCGGTGTTCCTGACCGAGCGCGACGTGGACCAGACCGCGCCGTCCACCCTGCCGCTGGTGTTCGACGACGACCGCTGCCTGTTTAACACCGGCTTGTACACACGCCGCTACGAGACTATCTACGGTCTGTTTGAGCCCAACACCAAGCCCGATGCGCGCCAGCGCTGGTTTTTGAAGGGCTTCTTTAAGGAGAGCGACCCCATGCTGGTCTCGTTTGAGTACCTGCCGTGCCGCGTGCGCTTTGCCGAAGACCCCTCCGATCTGGTCTTTGACTACCGCCTGCCCATCCGCTCCAACATCGACCACATTCTGGGCGACGAGGAAAACCTGACGCGCATCCCCACCAGCCTGATGGGAGAGGACAACTCGCTGCTGCTGCGCCGCGCCTTTGAGGCCGCCCGCCGCGCCGCCGCAAACTACACGCTCGCCGTGCCGCAGTTCTACGGCGGCC
>CAJKZP010000149.1:0-3048 GCA_905204415.1 uncultured Collinsella sp.
GATTCTAGGCGATGGCCCTCCCTTGCTTCTTACACCACGACCGTGTGCGCTACCCTATAGTTTAAGGTTAGGGACGTTATTCGCATCGCGAGCACAGATTTCGCAGGTCGGAGCGGACCGTACGCGCCATGATTGAGCCCGTCGCTCCCCTACGGAGAGCCCCAACACGCCCGTATTGGGGCGCGTGGCCAAAAAATTGCAAATATGAGTACTGTTACCAAATCAGTGGCAGGAATTTTTGTTCTGCAAACAGTTTTCACGCTCTATAACGTCAGATTGATGCCAGGATATTCCACGTTTGTTTAATATCTTTCTAATTTACGCCATCTTCCAGCCCCAAAATCCCTGATTTTGCTGTTACTGAATTTGTAACAGTACTCATATTTGCTATATTTTGGCCAGAGCATATATCCAACCCCCTATTTCAGAGCATTGTTAGGCAGGTTTAAGCCCAAAACACGCCCTAAGCGTGTTAAATAACGCCTCTTGTTTCCTTCTGCGAGCGTCAACACGGTTGCGATATCGCTTACCCATACGCTGGTGAATGCGCCATGCGAGCGCTTCCATCGCCTCCATGTCGCAGAGCATTTCGTTGTTGACCGTCGCGACCTCGATTCCCATAGCAATCAAGCCCGTGTTGCGTTTTTCATCATGGATACGTCCCCTCCGGGAGGAATGGCCCAGTTCACCGTTGTATTCCAGGTCAAACCGGGCTGCTTCCTGATACGCATCGCAAACTGCATGCGGCATCCCCGAGATTGCCTGCGCGCGGTCATCGAACTCGATCTTGTAGTCGGTCTTAAAGGGACCGCAGGCAAATCCGCCATAGGAAAACGGAAGCGAAAACATGGCAAGCATGATGCACTCCATGGGTGAGCGCAGGTTTTCCGACAGATAGGGACACAGCCGCCGCAGTTGTTTGGCCGCACTCCCCTTGCATGCCGCGAGGTAATCTGTCAGGCAATCGGGCGTCAGCACCGGCTCGACTTCAAAGTAGCCAACGTCTGCCGGTTGGTCCTTGTCCTTTGCAAGTCTATTCGCAACAGGCGATGTATAGGGAGGCAGGTACTTCCCGCGATCGCTCAGCGAAATCTTGGAACACAGTTCCTGGGCCAAGGCAAACGCCTGGATACAGCCGACCTCGCGAGCAACGGCAACACAAAGAGCCTCGGGAGATAGGCTGTACACCCCCGGTTCCACCTCTAGAATCGAGCCGGCAGGCAACCCGGAACACACGGACCAGCCCATGCCAGGCATGCGGCGGCGCTGCGCCGCAGATCCCACCAGCAAGCACAGATCTTCTTGCACCTCGCCGCTTTTGGCCCCAATTCGTACCAGGTCGGAAAGATAGATATCCCCGGTCGAAGGCGATGACGTACACAGCACGCGGCGCTCCCCCTCGGGCTCAAGGTCCCTCCAACTAATGTAGCCCATTTGTCGGCGCTCGGCGCGCATCATGCGCAGCGCCGAGGCGCCAGTCAGGATTACGGAGGCCGCCAGTTGCTCGCTTGTGGGCTCGATGCGTCGCGCTATCTTCACTGCCACAAAACCACCCCTACCAAACGCGTGCGATAGCGAGACCATCGACTGCCGCGGCGCCGGCACGCTTGAGCTCCGTCGAGGCCGCTGCCATAGTCGCGCCCGTGGTAATGACATCATCGATGAGCAGCAGACGGCAGGCACGCACATCCTCGACCGTCTCGTACATGCCCCGGGCACGTTCCCGGCGCTCGACGCGACCGAGCTCGCGCTGGTCACCATGACCGTATTTGACCAGGGCGTCCAGCAACGGCACGCCCGAAAGATCGCAAAACGAGCGCGCGATTGCTTCCATATGATCGAATCCACGCCGCCGAAACGCCGCCGCAGTCGCGGGCACAAATACCACCGCGTCGACACCGGACAGCACGCCGCCGTAGCGATCGGGGGCTGCCACCTGGGCATGCAGGGCGGTGTCGTAGAGTAGCTCCGCCAGATACGGTGCCAGGCGGCGCTCGCCCGCATCCTTGTACGCCTTGATGATGCGCGGCAGCGGATGTGCGTAGACGGCACACGCCAGGCAGCGATCGAGCGCCTCGGCCATTGCCGAAGACGTGCCCTCGACCGAACACTCGGTGCACAGCAAATCCCCAAACGGGGCGCCACATCGGATGCAGCTATGGCACGGATCGATGAGCGCGAATGAGGCCAGGCAATCCTGGCAAATCAGCGCACCGAAACGCTCGCAGCCGGCGCATCGCGTGGGCGACAACGCCTCGAGCGCCTCGTACGTCGCGCGCTCGGCAAGCGGTAGCAATTCGTCCGCAAACGGTAGGGTGCCAGCACCCTGCAAGCGACTCAACACATTCAAATGTCTCTTCATGACACAACCCTCCCTACGCGAAGGCGAAGGGAGGGTTGTCGGTGTAGAGCCATGATACCCAGAGGCGCTGGGGTCAGGCGGGTTACATCCGCTTACGGACGTTATTCGCCGGCAGGCGGTTTCGGTGAGGACGAGGTGTGGGTCGAGCCTTCGCCACCGTCCTGGCGCGGCTTGCGGGAGCGACGACGGCGGCGGCGCTTTTGACCCTGGTCGGTCGAGCCCTCGCCACCGCGATCCTCACGCGGTTCGCGCTCGTCGCGAGAGCCGCCGCGCGAAGCCTTGGCGGCAGGTCCCCCGCCATCGCCGGGGCGACGGCGCGTGACCTTGACTTCGCCATCCGAAACCTGATCGGCCACGGAAGGAACCGAGGGCTTCTGCTGCGTGCCCGAGGAATGGCGGCGGCGCGGACGCGGCGCACGCTCCTCCTCACCACGTGGCTTGCCGCCCTTGTCGGCAGGCGTATCGGAGACCGAGGCGCCCTTGGGAGCGGCACCGGCCTCGCGAGCAGCTGCGGCGCGGAAGGCGTCCTCGCGCTCCTCGCTCGACAGGTGACGGCGACGACGGCGCGTGGGGTTCATGCCACCGCCGCGGTTTTGCTGCTGGGACTGCTGAGCCTCGCGCTCGCGGGAAGCGTTCTTGCCCGTGGTCTCGCCATTGTCGACGGACGCCGTGCGCTTGCGGCGGCG
>CAJKZP010000150.1:0-3027 GCA_905204415.1 uncultured Collinsella sp.
TTCACGCCGGCCATAATGGCGGCAGTGTCGCCTTCTGCCGTTACGCGACTGTGTGTGATGGAGATGGTCGCGGGCGTTAAACCGTGCTCGGTGAAGGCTAAGATGCCGAATGTGCGGGCATTCACGTCTGGGTCTACTACGACAATGTCGCCATTGGTGATGGGCGGTAGGGGCTGGTTGCCTCCATCGTGGTTGATGTAGTGGGCAATGGCCTCGACGGTCGAGTCGCTGATGAAGATGCGCCCGCCAGGTCCGCCGGTGTCGTAATTGTACGAGTAGATTCCTGTGGCGTTTTCGCCTTCGGCATAGGCGTGGACAAATGAACCGTTTTTAATGGTGATGTCACCCTCGTCGGTGAAGATGGCGGCTGGGTTGCCTTCGCGTGCTGGGTATGCATACGCTCGTACGGTCGCCGCATCAATGGTCAAGCCGTCGAAGGCATGTATGCCGCTGCCGAATCCCTGAGCGGTCAGTGTGCTGTTGGATACCGTGAGGGTTTCTTCGGCGACGATACCGAAATCCTGTTCGGAGCGCGTGTCGACTGTGCCGCCACCGGCTATGGTTATGTCGCCGTCGGCAAGGATGCCTTCGGCACGTGCGCCCTTGGCGGTAACGGTTCCGCTCGTATTGATTGAGAGGTCATTATCGGCGTGGATGCCGCTGGCGTCGCCCGAAGCGTTGACAGTGCCTGTTCCGCTGATCGTCATATCGCCCTGGGAATACAAGGCGTCGCCTTCTGCTGTTGCCGTCAGGGTGCCCGTTCCGGAGATGTTGAGCTCGGCGCTCTCATTGGCACCGTCTATAACGGAAATGCCGTCGCCTTCGTCATTGGCAACCGTATTGGTGCCCTCGTAGCTCACGTTGAGCTTGCCGCCGGCAGCGATGCCTCCGCCGTTATAACCATTGAGTGTCATGTCGTCGGCGCCGTCCCAGGCCCACGTGCTGCCGTCGCCAGCTGCGGTGCCGGCGTTATAGGTGGCGCCGTCGACCTCGACCCACTCGGCCGCAAACGAAATGCTCGGCATGAGCAGCGAGCTCACCGTAAGTGCGCAGGTCAGGCCGCAGACGATGCGGCGGGCTGCCACAGGTGAGAACGGCGCGCTGGCGCACGGGGGCCTCGGCGTAATGAAGCCCTGCAACACGATCGGTGTGGCGCGTGGGGGTCGTAAACGTGGTCATGGTCGCTCCAATCTCTCGCGTGGCCTTGTGCGGTCACCACTAAGCGTATGGGCGATAGGGCAGAGCTGCTAGTGCCATATGGGCACGAAAATGGCTATTTGCACTGGCGGATATGGGATAGTTTGGCTCGGCGGTCCGTTGGTGTGCATATAGAAGTTTCCTATATCAAACTAATACAAACGCATATTTTACGATGGCGGTAAGAGCGCTCATACTCTCTCTCGATAAAGCAATCAATTGCAAGGGAGATATCTATGAGTGCTTTAACCACGCTGAACGCGCCGTTTCGCGCCGATATCGTCGGCAGTTTTCTTCGTCCGCAGGCCGTAAAGGACGCCCGTGCCGCCTACGCCGCGGGCACGCTTGATGACGACGGCCTTAAGGCCGTCGAGGACGATGCCATTCGCGATTTGGTGGCAAAGCAGAAGGCCGCCGGCCTGCAGGTCATCACCGATGGTGAGTTTCGCCGCAGTTACTGGCACCTCGACTTTATGTGGGGGCTCAACGGCATTGAACGTCGTACCTCGCGTACGGGCTATATGTTCCACGATGAGGAGACTACCGCCGATACCGCCGTGGTGACCGGCCCCATCAGCGGCGAGAACCACCCCTTCGTCGAGCACTTCAAGTTTGTCAAGGCACTTGAGGGCGAGGGCCACGTTGCACGCCAGACCATCCCGGCGCCTATTCAGACGTTCTCTGAGATCACGCTCGATCGCTGCGACGGCCAGCAGGAGAGCCTGCGCGCTGTCTATAAGACCGATGAGGAACTTGCCGACGCCATTGCAGCCGCTTATCGTACGGTGATCGCCGACCTGTACGCGGCAGGCTGCCGCAACATCCAGTTTGATGACTGCACCTGGGGTATCTACTGCGATACCGATTTTGTCGCCAAAACCGGCATGAGCCCGGTCGACCTGCAAAAGGTAAGCGAGCTGGGCGTGGCGCTCAACAACGCAGCCATCGAGGGCAAGCCCGACGACCTGGTCATTAACACGCATGTATGCCGCGGCAACTACCACTCCACCTACGCTTTTGAGGGCGGCTACGACCCCATCGCGCCGTACCTGTTTGCAAACGAGGATGTCGACGCATTTTACCTGGAGTTCGATACGCCGCGCGCCGGTGGTTTTGAGCCGCTGAAGTATGTTACCCCCGGCAAGAAGGTCGTGTTGGGCCTGGTGACCACCAAGGCCGCTGAGCTTGAGGACGAGGATGCCATCGTCGAGCGTATTCACGAGGCTGCAAAGTATGTTCCGCTCGAGAACCTATATCTGTCGCCCCAGTGTGGCTTTGCCAGCTGTGAGATTGGCAACAAGCTGACCGAGGACGAGCAGTGGGCAAAGATTGCGCTGGTTAGGCGCATTGCCGAGCGCGTTTGGAAGTAGCAGTACCGTTTGCGGGGACGGTGCGTGCGGGGCGACATATATCACGTACAATGGTTCGGATCGTATCGTTCGGGCAGGTAATCCGCTATGCTCGAGCGCCCTTCCATTTTGAAAGGACTCTCATGTCCCAGTCCTCGATGCCCGCTGTCGCCGATGCCATCTACGACGCATCGTCGCTCGGCCGCCCGCGCATGTTCCTGCTCGGTCTGCAGCACCTGTTTGCCATGTTTGGCGCCACCGTGCTGGTGCCCGTGCTCACCGGTCTCTCGGTTTCGGCGACGCTTTTGTTTGCCGGCTTGGGCACGCTGCTCTTCCACTTCCTGTCGCGCGGTAAGGTGCCGGCCTTTCTGGGCTCGTCGTTTGCCTTTATCGCTGGCTATGCCGCGATTGCGCCCAACGGCGAGACGGAGCTTTTGCCCTACGCCTGTCTGGGCGTAGCTTGTGCCGGCCTGCTCTATCC
>CAJKZP010000151.1:0-2993 GCA_905204415.1 uncultured Collinsella sp.
AAAGCCGCCGCGACCGCCACGGTCGCCGCCACGGTCACCAAAGCCGCCGCGACCACCGCGATCGCCACCGCGACCGCCACGGTCGCCGCCACGGCCACCGCGATCACCAAAGCCGCCGCGACCGCCACGGTCGCCGCCACGGCCGCCACGGTCGTCACGGCCGCCGCGAGGACCGCGGTCCTCGTCCAGGCCCATGGCGACGAGCGGGGCGATAACCTTATCGAGAGCGGCCATCAGCTCGGTGGCCTCCTCATAAGAAAGCTCGGGCAGGAGCTTCTCCTTCTTGTTGGCAAGCTCGACCAGGCCCTCAGCGGCATCCTCGGCAGCGAAGACGACGATCTTGCGCATATCGCCCTCGGCGTCGTCGATGCGGCCGACCAGATCGGCAGCCTCGGCCTCGGCCATCAGGCCATCGAGCTCACGAAGGCGCATGCCCAGCAGGTCGGACATTTCCTTCTGCTCCATCTTGGGCTTGAGGTCAAGAAGCTTGATGGCGCGCTCGATGTTCGCCATGCGCTCGGCCTTGGCCTCCTCCTCCTTGGAAATAGCAAAGCGACGGCTACGCAGCAGGCGGGCGGCCTTCTGCATCTTGTCCATCAGCTCTTCGTCATCGTAATCAACGGCGGCCTCGACAACCTCGGGCTCCTCCTCGGCGGAAACCTCGTCAGCAGCCTCAACCTCGGCAGCTTCGGTCTCCACGGTCTCGACTGCCTCAACCTCGGCAGCCATGGTCTCGTTCTCGGTCTCGTTCATGATCTCTTCGTTCTCAGACATGAGACTCCTTCTTGGCCCTCTCGGGCATCATCGCCCCATTCGCGGGGCCCGTCGCGCACTCTTTGCGCTTTAAACATTCATGCCTCTCGGCAAAACGTCCATTAGTTTATGGTGTCGCCCGCTAATCTAGCTGCAGAATCTATGTGCACACATTAATGCGACATGTGCGACTCGCGACGAGCGTACACCAGCGACGCCACGAACCCGACCACGGCAATTACAGCCGCCACACGCACGGCCGCCGCAAATCCAATCGCCTGGGCAACGTCGGTCGCAACGCCAGCGGCGCCGGCAGTCACCGCAGAACTCGAGAGCAGGCCGATAAACAGCGACGGGCCAAACGATGCGGCAATCATGTTCCACGTGTTGAGCAATGCCGTTCCGTGAGGATGCTCAGCGCCAGGCAGCGTCTCCAAGCCGGCCGTTTGCGAGGGGCTCAGCACCAAACCGACTCCGGCATACACCACAACGGTCAGCGCCACGACGACGCCGATGTTCATGCTCACCGCCGTCACCGAGATGGCAGTCTGTCCCACGGCAATCAGGGCAAAGCCGACCGGCAGCAGCGGCCATGCGCCACGGGCGTCCATCACGCGTCCGCCCACAATCGAGGTCACGGCGTTGCAGGCAATTGCCGGCAAAATGAGCAAGCCCGCAACAAGTGCGGTCATGCCGTATGCGCCCTCAAAATAGAGCGGCAACAAAACGCTCATCGAGAACGTCGTCATCATCGATACCACCACAAGCAAGCACGCAGGCCAAAAACGAACACTCGCCATGGGACGCACGTTAAGCACCGGATGCTCAAGCTTGAGCTGGCGGGCCGCAAACAGGCCGAGCAGCACAATGGCGGCTAAGAGCGTCACGGTACCGCCAACCAGATTGGTCGAGAACTCGCCTACGGAATACACAAATGCCGTAATACCGGCAGCGAGCAAAACAACCGACAGACTATCAAGCGTGGTGTTCGAGCGCTCTCCGACATTCTGAACATGCTTTACGCCCGCCGCAGCGACCACAATGCCGCCCACCAGCGGCACTACGAACACCGCTCTCCAGCCAAACAACGTGCACATTAGACCGCTGATCACGGGTCCAAACGCCGGCCCCAGCGTAATGCAGGCACCGCCCAGGCTCAGATACAGACCGAGCTTCTCGCGCGGGGCGCAAGACAGCACCACGTTCATCATGAGCGGGAACAAGATGCCCGATCCCGCAGCCTGCAAAATACGACTTGGCAGCAAAACGCTAAACGACGGAGCGATCAGACACAGGACTTCGCCGGCGACCATGCATCCGCATGCGAAAAACAGCAGCTTGCGCGTCGAGAAACGGCCGGACAGAAAGGCCATGATGGCCGTAAAGATCGACGTCACGATCATGTAGCCCGAAACGAGCCACTGCGCCGTGGTGGCACTCACCGAAAAGGCCGCCATAATGTCGTGCAACGCCACGTTAATGATGTTCTCGTTAAACGCGGCAACAAAGGCTGCAACATACATTACGACGAGAATCGCCGAGGCTGTCGACGGTGATTGAGTTTGCTTTTGGGATTTGGTCCCCATGAAATTCCTTCCTCTTAGAACGACAATCGCATCGCCCCAGAGGAACAGTCCAGGGCGAAAATGAGCCCTAGACTTACACCAGACGCCGTACACGACGAATCTGGCAACATGGTCCAACGTCGAAAGATTGTAACGCGGACGCGCAGCTTTCCTTCCGCGCTATTATTAAAAGTCCACGAAAGCATAAGACATGAGGAGCCCGCCATGATTAAGCCCATCATGAAATCCGAGTTCTTTTTGCGCCTGCCTTCCGAAGACGCGGGACCCGACGATGCCGCGACCGGGCAGGACCTCCTGGATACGCTCCACGAGCATGAGCACGAGTGCGTGGGCCTCGCCGCCAACATGATCGGCGTGCGCAAACGCATCATCTGCGTAAAGGACGGCAGCAAGTCGCTGCTCATGTACAACCCTCAAATTCTTGAGCAGGTCAACGCCTATCAGACGAGCGAAGCATGCCTCTCGCTGGTCGGCGAGCGTCCCTGTACCCGCTATCGCCGCATTAAGGTTGAGTATTTGGACGAGAACTTCGTCCACCGCATCAAGAACTTCTCGGGCTACACCGCCGAGATCATCCAACACGAAATCGACCACTGCAACGGAATCGTTATTTAGTTCCGCCGTTCTACCGAACGGCGGACCGCTTGACGCTGC
>CAJKZP010000152.1:0-2977 GCA_905204415.1 uncultured Collinsella sp.
CACCTTCGAGGCCCGTGGCTACACCGCTTGGGACCCCACCAGCCCCGCCTTTATCAAGGACGATGTCCTGTGCATCCCCACGGCTTTCTGCTCCTACACGGGCGAGGCCCTGGACAAGAAGACCCCGCTGCTGCGCTCCATGACCGCGCTCTCGCGTGAGTCCAAGCGCGTTTTGGCGCTGTTTGGCAAGACCCCCAAGAAGGTCGTTCCTTCCGTGGGTGATGAGCAGGAGTACTTCCTGATCAAGAAGGACGCTTACCGCAAGCGCAGGGACCTGGTCATCACCGGCCGCACCCTCTTTGGCGCCGCTCCCTGCAAGGGCCAGGAGCTCGAGGAGCACTACTTTGGCGCTATCCGCCCCACCGTCTCGGCCTATATGAAGGACCTGGACGATGAACTGTGGGCGCTTGGCATTCCCGCCAAGACCAAGCACAACGAGGTCGCTCCTTGCCAGCATGAGCTCGCCCCTGTCTATGGCGAGGTCAACGAGGCCATCGACCAGAATCTGGTCATGATGGAGAAGATGAAGCTCATCGCCTCTCGCCACGACTTGGTCTGCCTGCTGCACGAGAAGCCCTTCGAGGGCATCAACGGTTCGGGCAAGCACAACAACTGGTCGCTTGGCACCGAGTCCGAGAACCTGCTCGACCCGGGCGACACCCCGCTCGACAACCTGCAGTTCATCGTCTTCCTCACCGCGGTGATCGAGGCCGTCGATAACTATCAGGAGCTCCTGCGTGCCTCCGTTGCCTCGGCCGGCAACGATCATCGTCTGGGCGCCAACGAGGCTCCTCCGGCGATTATGTCCATCTTCCTGGGCGACCAGCTTACCGAGGTCGTCGAGAAGATCATCGATGGCAAGGCTTCCGTCCATGCCACGCGCGGCGTGCTCGACCTGGGCGCCGATACCCTGCCCAAGCTGATGCAGGACAACACCGACCGCAACCGCACCTCCCCGTTTGCCTTCACCGGTAACAAGTTCGAGTTCCGTGCCTGCGGCTCCGAGCAGAATGTCTCCGACTCCAACCTGGTGCTCGATGCCGCCGTGGCCAAGTCGCTCAAGTCCTTCGCCGACGCGCTTGAGGGTACGCCCGAGGATGAGTTCCAGGACGCCGCGCTCGAGTACTGCAAGAAGGTGCTGACCGACCACCAGCGCATCCTCTTCTCCGGCGATGGCTACTCCGACGAGTGGCCCGTTGAGGCCGAGAAGCGTGGTCTTGCCAACAACAAGACCACGGCCGACGCCCTGCCCGCCTTTGTTTCCGATAAGGCCATTGCGCTCTTTGAGGAGACGGGTGTCCTGACCAGGGCCGAGGCCCAGTGCCGCTACGACTGCAAGCTCGAGAAGTACAACAAGCTCATGAACATCGAGGCCACCACGATGGTTCGCGAGGCGCGTCGTACCTATCGCCCGGTCATTACCGCATATGCCACCAAGGTCGCTAAGGGTCTTGAGACTATTCGTGCCGCCGGTGCTGAGGCCGCCATGCAGTGCGAGCAGAACACGCTCAACAAGCTCTGCAACGGTATCACCACCATTAACGACTCCATCAAGGCGCTCGACGCCGTGCATCAGAAGGCCGAGGCCCTCGATGGCCAGGAGCAGGCCAACGTGTACGCGCACGAGGTCGTTCCTGCTATGGATACGCTGCGCGCCGCCGTGGACGCCATGGAGGAGATCGTGGCCGCCGACTACTGGCCGGTCCCGACCTACGACGACATTCTGTTCTATGTGTAACAGACACGTTTGATTTTGCGTGCGAAGGGGTCTCGCCTGTGCGAGGCCCCTTCTTTTTATGTCGCTCGGACCTGCTTTGAACTTGCAACCGAGCAAGCGTTTCGCGCGGGGCATCTTAAAAGTTGTAACCTGTTTTGGCATGCGGACGTTTCGGGCGTTTGTTCGTAAAGGGGAGGATTATCCGATGAAGGTATTCGATATCGTGTTTAGCCCGACCGGCGGAACGGAAAAGGCGTCTGGCTACATTGCCAATACGTTGGAAGGGGAAACCGTTGCTGTAGATCTGACCGATAGCGGGCTTGGTTTTCGCACGGTTGCGATGACAAAAGAGGATGTAGCCGTGATCGCGGTGCCCTCGTATGGCGGGCGAGTCCCGGCTGTGGCCGCGGAGCGTTTGGGTATGATGCGGGGAAACGGTGCGCAGGCGGTTCTGGTTTGTGCTTACGGAAACCGCGCGTATGAGGACACGCTGGTCGAGCTTGAAGACGCGGCAAAGGGCGCGGGCTTTCGGGTGATCGCGGCGGTTTCAGCCATCGCCGAGCATTCTATTGTTCGCCAGTTTGCCGCCGGCCGACCAGACCGACAGGACGCTGCGCAGCTCGCTGGGTTTGCGAATCAGATTCAGCAAAAGATATCTGCAGGAGATGCTTCTGAGCCGGCTATTCCGGGTAATCGTCCTTATAAGAAAGCTGGGGGCGCCGGTATGGTACCTAAGGTCACAAGGGGATGCACCGCCTGCGGAGCTTGTGCCGCAGCGTGTCCCGTTGGCGCTATCGATAAAGACGATCCTAAGCGGGTGGATAAAAAGGCCTGCATCTCTTGCATGCGCTGCGTGTCTGTATGCCCGCGAGGTGCTCGTGCGGTAAATCCCGTCATGCTCTCTGCGGCTACCAAGATGTTGAGCAAAGCCTGCTCTGAGCGGAAGGAGTGCGAGCTGTTTATCTAGCGCAAGGGCCCGGAGTCCTCTTCATCTAATGTCAAAATAGAACGAACCCGTGCGATGGTAACTCGCACGGGTTCGTACATTTTTGAGTTGGTGCCCCCAGCGGGATGTCCGCGTGCGGCTGGCGCTGCCCGCTTTCGCTGCGTCGCTCCGCTCCTTGCGTGCTGCGCTGGAAAACGCTTCTCGTTTCCTCAGCTCCGCACCCTGCCGGGTTCGAATCCCGGCGTTGAGGCAGAAAAAAGGAGGCTTCGGTAGTTTGTGTGACAAGGGGCTAGCCTAGGCAGCAACGCTCTTCG
>CAJKZP010000153.1:0-2908 GCA_905204415.1 uncultured Collinsella sp.
GGCGCGGAGGCGAACAGCGCGTCGAGCTCGGCCTCCCTGTTGCGGACGGGGGCGCTGGCCAGCACCTCCCCGTCGCGGTCGATCAGGCAGGCCCAGTGCGACGACTTGCCGACGTCCAGGCCGAGCACGGCCGCGGGTCTGGTGGATGGCGCTTTCACGGTGGTATCCTTCCGGTAGTCGTTCGACCGGATGGCCTCCCCCTCGGCACTCACATTACCAGCCGCGGCACCTGCCCGGCACTTTCCTATCAGCCGTCGGGGGCGGCGCGTCCCGCGCCGGCAGCACCCAACGGGCCCTCTCGGGGGGGGCAGGGACGTTCGGCCGTGCGCGGGCGCCCGGTCGGCGGCCCGTTCTGGGCGCGCCTCAATCGTAGCCCGAGACGGTCCCGGGCTGACAATTTCGACTGTAATGGACGTTCTTGGTTTAAGGCTGGTCATTTAAGTCTGTCCCCAATGAGTAGGTGCGGAAAGGGTGTGAATGCTGGATTTACGCGATATGATGTGCCCTTGCATACAGAGCCCGGCGGAATGGTAACGGTCGCCGGGACACGTTTTTGAAAGGACAATCATGTCAGAAGAACTTCGTTCCATCCCGCCCCAGAAGGGTTCCTTTGTGTTTACGTCGGAGTCGGTGACCGAAGGCCATCCCGATAAGATCGCCGACCAGATCAGCGATGCCGTCCTCGACGCAATCCTCGCTAAAGAAATAGAGCTGCAGGAGCAGGGCTATATTGCGCCCAACGGCGTGCCCGCCAACGTGGAAAACGTCCGTTGCGCCTGCGAGACTCTCGTGACCACCGGCACCGTCATCGTCGCCGGCGAGATCCGCACCCAGGCATACGTTGACGTGCAGGAAATTGCCCGCGGCGTCATCCGCCGCATCGGCTACAACCGCGCCAAGTTTGGCTTTGACTGCGATACATGCGGTGTCATGAGCCTCATCCACGAGCAGTCCCCCGATATCGCCCAGGGCGTCGACGAGTCGTTTGAGACCCAGACCGGCGCGACCACCGACCCGATCGATCTGATCGGCGCCGGCGACCAGGGCATGATGTTCGGCTACGCCTCCAACGAGACCAAGACCCTCATGCCCATGCCGCACTACCTGGCAAGCCGCCTGGCCGAGCGCCTGGCAGCCGTGCGCCACGACGGCACCCTGGCCTATCTGCGCCCCGACGGCAAGACCCAGGTCACCGTGCGCTACGAGGACGGCAAGCCCGTCGAGGTCACGACCATCGTCATCTCCACGCAGCACGCTGCCGAAATTGAGGACATGGGCAAGATCAAGGACGACCTCATCGAGCATGTCATCGCGCCCGTCATGGCTGCCGAGAACATGCCGTGGGATAGCGCCGATATCTATGTGAACCCCACCGGCCGCTTTGTCGTGGGCGGCCCTATGGGTGACACGGGCCTGACCGGCCGCAAGATCATCGTCGACACTTATGGCGGCTACGGCCGTCACGGCGGCGGAGCCTTTAGCGGCAAGGACTGCACCAAGGTCGACCGCTCCGCCGCGTACGCCGCTCGCTGGGTCGCCAAGAACGTAGTCGCCGCCGGCCTTGCCGACCGCTGCGAAGTCGAACTGGCCTACGCCATCGGCGTGTCCAAGCCGCTTTCGATCATGGTCGACACCTTTGGCACCGCACATGTTGCCGAGGACAAAATCGTCGAGGCCGTGGAGAAGACCTTCGACCTGCGCCCGGGCGCCATCATCCGCGACCTGGACCTGCGTCGTCCCATCTACGAGAAGACGGCAGCCTACGGTCACTTTGGCCGCGAAGACCCCGACTTCACCTGGGAGAAGACCGACCGAATCGAAGAACTCAAAGCAGCCTGTGGTCTGTAAGCCAGCGACAAAAGCCGCAGCCAAATAGAAACGCACCAAAAAGAGGTACCGGAACAACCGGTACCTCTTTTTTATTAACCGGTAGTGAAGATGAGTCGAGATGGGACACAGGATAGGTCTCCAGCTAATGAATTTTGCAGCACGCGCGCGTCTACCATGTATCCTAAGTTCCGAGGGCTTTAGTATTTGGTCGATCGCGAGTTCCGCACGAGCCGGAGAGCACTTAATGTGCTCTCCGTGCGAGTCAGGACTGTCCGAGCAGGCGACCAAATACTAAAGCCCTCGGAACGGCGGGACAAAGTATGCCCCGCCCCTCGGGACGACGAGATATAGAAGGAGCAGCCATGGCAGGCAAGCCGCAAACACTAGCTACGACCTCGGCATTCGAGATCTTGGGCCCCGTCATGGTCGGCCCCAGTTCGTCACACACCGCCGGCGCCCTGCGCAGCGCCCAAGTTGCCGCCAGCCTGTTGGAAGGCTGCATCACCAAGGTCACCTTTGGCCTGTGGAACTCCTTTGCCCACACCTACCGCGGCCACGGCACCGATCGCGCGCTCGTAGCGGGCATCTTGGGCCTCAGTACCGACGACGAGAACATCAAACAGGCCTTTGACCTCGCGCGCGAGCAGGGCCTCGACTATCACTTTGACATCAAGGGCGACGACGCCTCCATCCACCCCAACACCGTCGACATCGACATGATCGATGACACGGGCGCCACGGCACAGGTCCGCGGCGAAAGCCTTGGCGGCGGCAAGATGCGCATCAGCCGCATCAACGGCGTCGGAGTCGACATCTCGGGCATGTATTCCACGCTCTTCGTGGCACACCAGGACGTCCCCGGCGTGCTCGCCGCGCTCACGAACCTGCTTGCCTACGCACACGTCAACATCGCCTTCTGCCGCACCTACCGCACCGAGGTGGGAGGCCAGGCTTATTCCGTCTTTGAGACCGACGACGCTCCCGACGATACCGTCGTTCCCATGCTGCGCAAACTCGACAATGTCGATTACGCCACGTTTATCGAGCTCCCGGGCTCGGCCTCGTCGCTATCCCCCGG
>CAJKZP010000154.1:0-2893 GCA_905204415.1 uncultured Collinsella sp.
CCAGCTCCGGCCACTCCCCCATGGACAGGCCCCTGGCCTGCAGCATGGTGCCCATGCCGCCGTCAAACAGCAGGTGCCCCGTGCCCTCGATGGCGGCGCGCAGGCGATCGTCCTTAATGCGCAGGTCGTCGATCGTGCGTGGCTTGTACACAGCGCCGTTGCAGCGTGCGGCATTGACGGGCGCCGCCAGCGCGGCACCATCCGAATTATGAGTAATAAGCGGGGTGAACATCGGGGGCTCCTAGTGGCTGGAATAGCAGGTGGTGTGGGCGGCGCGGAAGCGGCAGTGCTCGCGCATGCGGCAGATATTGCAGGTGGGGCGGCTCTGGGCGTCGTGGACCTCGCCGTCGAACAGGCCAATCACTGCGGTCACGCTCTTGGTGGGCATGAGCAGACAGGTGGGCGTGACGGTAAGGCCGATGAGGCGCGTGGCGTTGAGCGCATCGACGATCGAGCGCTGGGCCGAGAGCGGGCAGTCGCCGTAGCCGGGGCTAAAGCGCCAGTTGCCGGCGAGCCCGTGTGCGGCGGCCGCAGCCTTGGCCTGCTGGTCCATCTGCTCAACGGCGGCTTCTACATAGGCAGAGCACGCGGCGTCGAGCACGGCTCCCTCCAGGGGCTGCTGGGCTCCCGTGGTGCGCAGACGACGCTCGGCGTCCATGCCGAGGGTGCATGCCATGAGTGCGGCAAAGCGGGCGTCTTTGAGGTGGCGATAGATATCGCGACCGCGCAGCTCAACGTTGGTGCCGACCAAGCGAATGCAAGGATCGCCCTGTTCATCGACTCCCGTGGCATCGACGGCAAATACGCGGCGCACGCCACGGGGTTCAATATCCAGCTCCAGACGCTCAATGACAAGCTCAATACGCTGCGACAGCTCGGGCTCAATCTGCTGACCGCCGTAGCCCAGATACCGCAGCATCTCGGCACGGTCGACACGAGGGTGGTGAGCAGCGTCGATACGGTAAAGCGCCGGCGACGCAAGGTCGGCCGGCACTTCAACAACGGTTGTATCGATGTGCGGTTTTTCCATTACCCCAGGCGCTCCATAATGGTCGCGGCGATTGCAGGACGGTTCATAGTGTACAGGTGCAGACCGTCGGCACCGTGCTCTTTGAGGTCGCAAAGCTGACGGGCGGCATAATCTACACCGGCTGCCTGCAGACTCTCGGGGTCGTTCTCGTATTTGGCGAGAATCTTGATGACGGGGGAGGGCAGCGACGCACCGCACATAAAGACCATGCGGCTAATCTGCGACTTGCCCATAAACGGCATGATGCCCGCGGTAATGGGCACGGTGATACCGGCCTTGTCGGCAAGCTCGCGAAAACGGTAGAAGCACTCGTTGTCAAAAAAGAGCTGCGTCACAAAGAAGCTCGCGCCGGCGTCCTGTTTTTGCTTGAGGTATTCGACCGAGGCGTTGAGATCCTCACAGGCAATGTGGCCCTCGGGGTAGGCTGCGGCGCCCACGCAAAAGCCGGCGTCGACGAGCTCGGGGATGAGGTCGCGGGCGTAGGCGTAGTCCGAGGCGGGCTTGTCGTCCTCGGTCGCGCCAGCGGGAAGATCACCGCGCAGGGCCAGGATGTTTTCAACGCCGGCGGTGCGATACTCGTCGATCTTGGCGGCGATATCGGCGTGGGTGCGGCCCACGCAGGTGAGGTGCGCCACCGAGGGCGTATCGAATTCGCTCGTAATCATATGCGCGATGGGGGCGGTGGTGGCACCGTTGCCCGAGCCGCCGGCCGAGCAGGTGACCGAGACAAAGCTCGGCGAAAGCTTGCACAGATTGCCTGCCACCTCGCGAGCCGTGTCGAGGGTAAGCTCGCCCTTGGGCGGGAACATCTCAAACGAAACGGGCGCGGTGCCCTGGGATGCTGCCTGCTTAAAAACCTCGTCGACGCGCATATCGTGCTCCTTTAGATGCCTAGGTGCGATGTTTTGTTGCAAGGATTCTACAGCACGACCGCGCTAAGGTGGAGTTTCTCTCGCGATTTGGTGATACCAATCGAAAACGCTTCGCTATCGGTACTTCCTATAACAGGGCGGTCAATGTAGGATAGGGCTATATTGAATGGTATCTGATGCGAAATACCAGTTAATAGAGCCCCATCCTACCATTGACTACTCTTAAACCATGGGGAGAGGTCTGCAATTTATGCAGTTGATTGGCTGTTGAGGGTGGCAACGCCGCCTCGATAGGGTAACCTCATTGATTGGTTTCGCGACAGCAACATAACGGTAATGTCGCGGAAACACGGCGAGTCTAAGCTATGACTCGTTCGTTAGTAATCAACACCGCTTCTCACGCGGTGCCGATACGAAGGGAGTTCCGTATGGCCGAACTTACTGACCGCTTCGGGACCATGGTGTTCTCTGAGGAAGTCATGAAGGACTACCTCCCCAAGGACATTTGGAAGCGCCTTGCTGCAACCCTCGAGGGCGGTGAGCCGCTCGACCTGGATGTGGCCAACGCCGTTGCCCATGCCATGAAGGTCTGGGCCATCTCCAAGGGCGCGACGCACTACGCGCACTGGTTCCAGCCGCTTTCGGGCATTACTTCCGAGAAGCACGACAGCTTCCTGGAGCCCAACCACGACGGCACCGCCATTACCAAGTTTACGGGCAAGAACCTCATCCAGGGCGAGCCCGATGCCTCGAGCTTCCCCAACGGCGGCCTGCGCGCCACCTTCGAGGCCCGCGGCTACACCGCCTGGGACCCCACCTCCTACGCCTTTGTCAAGGACGAGGTGCTGTGCATCCCCACCGCCTTCTGCTCCTATGGCGGAGAGGCGCTGGATAAGAAAACGCCCCTCCTGCGCAGCATGGAGGCGCTGAACCGGCAGGCCCTTCGCATCCTGAAGCTGTTCGGCAGCGATGAGATCAGGCATGTGACCCC
>CAJKZP010000155.1:0-2687 GCA_905204415.1 uncultured Collinsella sp.
ATGCCGCTCGCGAGCTCATCGCCGACGTACCGCCCGTACGCGACGAGCTGGAGCTCAAGCGCCTGGCGGTGAGCCGCCTGGGCAAGCAGGTTATCGACGTGGCCGACGTGGACGCCGGCTATGCGGATACCGATGGCGCGCCCAAGCAGGTACTTTCCGACGTGACTTGGCTCATCGGTGCGGGCGACCGCTATGGACTTTTGGGCGAGAACGGCGCTGGCAAGTCGACGCTGCTCGACGTGATTCAGGGCAAGATTGAGCCCACGCGCGGCCGCGTGAAGATTGGCCAGACGGTGCGCTTTGGCGTGCTGTCGCAGCAGCTCGAGGAGCTCGAGCCCTACATGGGCGACACGATCCGCGAGGTTCTCGGCAACTATAAGAAGTACTACGTCATCGACGGCAAGGAGACTTCGCCCGAGAAGCTCTGCGAGCGCCTGGGCTTTACGACCCAGCAGCTCTGGAGCCGCATCGGCGATCTTTCGGGCGGCCAGCGCCGTCGCCTGTCGCTGTTGCTGACGATCCTGGACGAGCCCAACGTGCTTATCCTGGACGAGCCCGGTAACGACCTGGATACCGACATGCTCGCGATTGTCGAGGATTTGCTGGACGGTTGGCCCGGCACGCTGATCCTGGTGACGCACGACCGCTTCTTGATGGAGCGCGTGACCGACCAGCAGTGGGCGCTGCTCGACGGTCACCTGACGCATATGCCCGGCGGCGTCGACCAGTACCTGCGCCTGTGCAACGCCACCGCCGAGGGTGAGCCCGTGGGTGCGCCGAGCGCCAAGACCGGCACGTTTGACACCGGTGCCGCGGCGGTTGCGGCCGAAAAGCCCAAGTCGAGCGGCCAGCCCAATGGTCTTTCCAACGCCGAGCGCCAGAAGCTCCGCCGCGAGGTGAGCTCGCTCGAGCGCAAAATGGAGACGCAGCGCGCTCGCGTGGAGGAGGCCGAGGCCGCGATGGCCCTTGTCGACCCCACCAACTACACGGCGCTGGGCGAGCAGCAGGCAAAGATTGACGAGGCTCACGCCGCCATGGACGAGTTGGAGATGGCGTGGCTCGAGGCGAGCGAGAAGCTCGAGGGCGAGGAGTAGTCGAGGATGATCAAGGCCGCATTTTTCGATATCGACGGCACGTTGCTGAGCTTTAAGACCCATCGGATTCCGGCGTCGGCGCAGCAGGTGCTCGACAGCTTTCGCGAGCAGGGGATTGCGTGCGTGATTGCCACGGGTCGCCCGACCTACCAGATGCCGGATTGGCTGTTCGACTTGGGATGGGATGCGTACATTACGCTTTCGGGCCAGCACTGTTTTGACGCTGACGGCGTTTACCGCAGTTGCCCAATTGATCCGGAGGACGTCGCGGCGATCGTGTGCCAGGTGGCGCAGGGTCGCTACGACTCGCTGTGCATGCAGGGCGAGAACTCGTTTGTGAACCGTCTGTCCAAGCGCGTGGTGGCGGCTGCCGACAATGCCGGAATCTCGTATCACGAGGAGCCTTTTGAGCATGCTTTCGATGCACCGGTTTACCAGTTCTGCGCCTTTGTGGACCCGGCCGACCAGGGCATAGTTACCGATGTCCTGTCGCATTCTACAACCACGCGCTGGTGCGACCTGTTCTGCGACATTATTCCGGCCAACGGCGGCAAGGACCTGGGCGTGGCGGCGACGCTGGAGCGCCTGGGTGTCGACGCGAGCGAAGCGATTGCCTTTGGCGATGGCGAGAACGACCTGTCGATGTTTGCCGCCGTGGGCACGAGCGTGGCCATGGGTAACGCGCAGGACACGGTGAAAGCTGCGGCGACCTATGTGACGACCGCCGTGGATGACGACGGAATCTACAACGCCGCGAAGCACTTTGGTCTGCTATAGCTGCGGCTCGGCACTTGGGGACGTTCCTTTTCTGCCGGTAGCTGGGACACTCCTTGCGCGTTGCGTGTCGTGTCGCCCTGCTTGCTCCGCGCATTTTGTGAAACACGGTTAACTTTTTAGACAACGTAGTAAGACATGGGCAACTTTTGCGGTAAAGTAAATCAAGCAAAAGTATCCAAAGGCTAACTAGAAGCCATCGCGAAAGGCGGCCCATGGCCCTGCGTGAATCCGGAGAAGACTATCTCGAATCTATTTATGTGCTCTCGGAGCGCCAAGGCATCGTTCGATCGATTGACGTTGCCGAATACCTGGGCGTAACCAAGGCAAGCGTCTCTAAAGCCATGGCGACGCTGGAAAGCAACGGCTATGTCGAAATGGGCAAACGAGATGTTCATCTGACAGAGCGAGGGCTGGAGGTCGCTCGTCAAATGTGGGAGCGTCACTGCTTTTTCGTGGGGCTGCTGGAGGATGCGGGTGTTTCGGCTGAGGTCGCGTCGCAAGAGGGCTGCCACATGGAGCACTGCCTGAGCGAGGAGAGCTTCGAGAAGCTACGGGCGATGTTGGGCCGGGAAGATGTAGCGGGTTCAACAACAGAAGCCTAACTGACCCACAGTAGCGCGGAGTTCGCGCAAAGCGCGAACCAGCGACCGGGATCAGTAGCCCCACCAACTAAGTCCAACTCAGACAAGGAACCCCGCCAGCAAGCGATGCCCAAGAACCACCAACAACGTCACCGCAGGCCGGGACCGGGCTTGGTTTTGAAAACATTCCGCACTGATATCTTCTGAATTGAAGACGCCGATCGCGCACCCATAT
>CAJKZP010000156.1:0-2644 GCA_905204415.1 uncultured Collinsella sp.
GAAAGCAGTCGTTTGTAAAGCAAAGAAATCCGTGGCTAACTTCAAAGTAAGAGAAGGAATGCCGATCGGCTGCAAGGTTACCCTGCGTGGCGACCGTATGTGGGAGTTCTTCGATCGTCTGACCTCCGTCGCGATCCCCCGTATCCGCGACTTCCGCGGCATCTCCGCCAAGAGCTTCGACGGCCGTGGTAACTTCTCCATGGGCGTCACCGAGCAGCTCATCTTCCCCGAGATCGACTTCGACTCCGTCGATCACCAGCGTGGTATGGACATCACTTTCGTGACCACCGCCAACACCGATGAGGAGGCCAAGGCCCTTCTGGACGCCTTCGGTTTCCCGTTCAAGAAATAGGTTCACCTGCCCTATAAGCGCCGTTCCCACAAGGGGGCGGCGCTTGGGGCGAACAATACTCTATGTGAGGAGGATATAAGTGGCTAAGACATCGATGATCGTCAAGTGCAATCGCAAGCAGAAGTTCTCTACTCGTGAGTACACGCGCTGCCAGCGCTGCGGCCGTCCGCACTCTGTGTACCGCAAGTTCGGCCTGTGCCGTGTCTGCTTCCGCGAGCTTGCACTCAAGGGCGAGCTTCCCGGCGTTAAGAAGGCCAGCTGGTAAGTCACTACCAGCGTTTCAAGCATCAGTTTGGAACAGGGAAAACGCGCTAAATAGGCTTTGCCGTTAAGGGCGGCGAAGAACCAAGAGCACGTGTTCATCAAGAACGAAGGAGAATCTGTATGAACCTTACAGACCCGATCGCAGATATGCTTACGCGCATCCGTAACGCTAACTCTGTGAACAAGGCCACGGTCTCCATGCCGAGCAGCAAGAAGCTCGTCGAGATCGCTCGTGTTCTGCACGAGGAGGGCTACATCGAGGGCTACGATGTCGAGGACACCGTTCCCCAGAAGACTCTGCACATCACGCTTAAGTATGGTCCCAAGAAGGCTAAGGTCATCAACGGCATCCGCCGCATTTCCAAGCCGGGCCTGCGTAAGTACACCGGCGTTGCCGACATGCCCCGCGTCCGCGGTGGCCTTGGTACCGCCATTATTTCCACCAGCCATGGCGTTATGACCGACCGCGATGCTCGCAAGCACAACGTCGGCGGCGAGATCATCGCTTACGTCTGGTAATTCGGTCGGTAGGTAGAAGGAAAGGAGATCACCGTGTCTCGTATCGGTAATAAGCCTGTCCAGATTCCCGCCGGAGTCGAAGTGGCAGTCAACGGCAACAACGTTGTCGTCAAGGGCCCCAAGGGCCAGCTCGAGCTCGATGTCTTTGAGAAGCTCGCTATCAACGTCGAGGACAACGTCCTCACCGTTTCCCGTCCCGACGACGAGCGTGAGACCCGTGCCCGCCACGGCCTCACCCGCGCCCTCATCCACAACATGGTTGTTGGCGTTTCCGAGGGCTTCGAGAAGAAGCTCGAGCTCGCCGGCGTCGGTTACCGCGTGCAGCAGAAGGGCAAGAACCTCGAGTTCTCCCTGGGCTTCTCGCACCCCGTGATCGTCGAGGCTCCCGAGGGCATCACCTTCGAGGTTCCCGACAACACCCACGTGAACGTCAAGGGTATCAACAAGCAGCAGGTCGGTCAGATCGCCGCTGAGATTCGCGGCCATCGTCCTCCCGAGCCTTACAAGGGCAAGGGTATCCACTACGTTGGCGAGCACATCCGCCGCAAGCTGGGTAAGGCCGCCAAGTAGTCGTAACCGACTCACTCGCATAAGACCAGCACCCCGTCAGGTGCTGGCAAGATCAACCTTTTTAGGAGTTTACGTATGAACAAGCATAAGGCGAAGCTGGAAGGCCTCAAGCGTCGTCAGCGTCGTGTTCGCGGCAAGGTCTCGGGTACTTCCGAGCGTCCGCGTCTTCGCGTGACCCGTACTAACGCCAACATCTATGCCCAGATCATCGACGACAGCAAGGGCTCCAGCCTGACGCTCGTCTCTGCCTCGACCCTCGAGGCCGAGTTCAAGGGCACCCACACCTCGAACAAGGAGGCTGCGGAGGAGGTCGGTCAGCTCGTTGGCAAGCGCGCCATCGAGGCCGGCATCACCAAGGTCGCCTTCGATCGCGGTGGCCGTATCTACCATGGCCGCGTCAAGGCCCTCGCCGACGGTGCTCGTGCCGCCGGTCTCGAGTTCTAGGAGGTATGTAGCACATGGCTCGTAATCAGAAGCAGCAGCGCGAGGCCTCCGAGTTCGAGGAGCGCGTCGTTTACATCAACCGCGTGTCGAAGACCGTCAAGGGCGGTCGTCGCATGAGCCTCGTCGCTCTCGTCGTCGTTGGCGACGGCAAGGGCAACGTCGGCGTTGGCATGGGCAAGTCCGCTGAGGTGCCCATGGCCATCTCCAAGGCGTCTCTCGATGCCAAGAAGAACATGTTCCACGTGCCGGTGACCGATCAGGGCACCATTCCGCACGAGGTTCTCGGTCACTTTGGTGCCGGCCGCATCATCATCAAGCCCGCTGTCGAGGGTACCGGCGTTATCGCCGGCGGCGCTGTGCGTCCCCTCTTTGAGCTTGCTGGCATCAAGAACGTCCTGTCCAAGTCCCTCGGTACCGACAACGGCCTCAACATCATCAAGGCTGCCGTCGAGGGCCTCAAGGAGCTCTCCAGCCCTGAGGACGTCGCGGCTCGCC
>CAJKZP010000157.1:0-2503 GCA_905204415.1 uncultured Collinsella sp.
CTACAAAAGCGCACCGACGACGTGCTGCGTGTACTCTCTGCCGTCAAGGCCGAACTGCCGCGCTATCAGACGGCGCTGCGCCGCGCCCAGCAGCAGATCGAGACCGCGGGTAAAACGGTCGAGGGCATCATCACCACGCGCACCAACGTTATGGAGCGCAAGCTCAAGGATATCGACGCGCTGGAAGACGCGCGGGAGGCCGACGAGATCTTGGGGCTCACGTCTGCGAGCCTGCTCGCAGACCAAAAAGACGAGGACTAGCTGCATCTGACGGCGGGGCGCCTGCGCAAGCACGGCGCGGGGGCTTTTCGCATCGTGCTTGCCTGAAGTGCGCTTTAATGTGCAACAATGGCGTTTCGCCCTATCAGACGCGAAAGGAAGTCCATGTCTCAGAGAAGCACCAGTCCGCTCAAACGCTCCACCGTGCGTCGCACGCTACAGCGTTTTTGGGACGTCACGCGCACGCAGCCGCTGATCGTCTTTCTTTCGGTGTTCTCGTCGGCGGGCTACATCTTTTTGCTCACGTTTGCCAACACCTACGTGATGGCCCTTATCGTCGACCGCGTCCAAGCGGGTCCCGTGGCGGGCGATCAAGTATTCGAGGTCTTTGGTCCCTACATTCTGGCGCTCGTGCTCGTTAACCTAGTGGGCCAAATCCTCTCCAAGCTGCAGGACTACACCGTCTACAAGCTCGAGATTGCGGGCAACTATCACTTGGCGCGCCTGTGCTTCGACACACTCTCCAATCAATCCATGACATTCCACACCAGCCGATTTGGCGGATCGCTTGTGAGCCAAACGAGCCGTTTTATGAGCGGCTACACGGGTCTGGTGGACGTGACGGTGTATTCGCTCATTCCCACCATCACCTCGGTCGTCTGCACGGTGGCGGCGCTCGCCCCGGTGGTGCCGACGTTTACCGTGATCCTGGTGGGCATCATGGTCGTCTACATTGCGTTTGTCTGGCTCATGTATAAGCGCATCATGCCGCTTTCGGCCGCGACGTCCGCCGCTCAGAACAAGCTGTCGGGTGTGTTGTCCGACGCAGTCACGAATATCCTGGCCGTCAAGACCTGTGGGCGCGAGGACTTTGAGCGCGACCTGTTCGATGCCGCCGACCGCGCCGCGCGTGACGCCGAGACGGTCTCGATGCACGCCATGATGCAGCGCAACTTTACGACCTCGGGCCTTATCGTCATTACCATGGCCGTGGTGAGCGTGTTCGTGGCGGGCGGCAACGCGTGGTTTGGCATCTCGGCCGGCGCGCTCGTCATGATCTTTACCTATACGTACAACCTCACCATGCGTTTGAACTACGTAAACTCCATGATGCAGCGCATCAACCGTGCGCTCGGTGATGCGGCCGAGATGACGCGCGTGCTGGACGAACCATGCCTGGTGGCGGACGACGAGAACGCTCCCGAGCTTAAAGTGACCGAAGGTGCGATTGATTTTGAGCACCTGAGCTTTGCATACCGTGACGCCGCGGCGGGCGAGAACGTGTTCGACGACCTGACGCTTCATGTGGCGGCGGGTCAGCGCGTGGGCCTGGTGGGCAAATCGGGCTCGGGCAAGACAACGCTCACCAAGCTGTTGCTGCGCCTGGACGACGTACAGGGCGGCCGCGTGCTCGTGGACGGCCAGGACGTCTCGCGCTGTACGCAGCAGAGCCTGCGCCGCCAGGTTGCCTACGTGCCGCAGGAGGCGCTGCTGTTCCATCGCTCCATTCGCGAGAATATCGCCTACGGCCGCCCCGACGCCACCGACGAGCAGATTCGCGAGGCGGCTCGCTTGGCTAATGCGACCGAGTTTATCGACCGCCTGCCCCATGGCTTTGACACCATGGTGGGCGAGCGCGGCGTTAAGCTTTCGGGCGGCCAGCGCCAGCGCGTGGCCATCGCCCGCGCGATTCTCACTGACGCGCCGATTCTGGTGCTCGACGAGGCGACCTCTGCCCTGGACAGCGAGTCCGAGGCGCTGGTGCAGGAGGCACTCGAGAACCTGATGCGCGGCCGCACTTCCATTGTGGTGGCACATCGCCTGTCCACCGTGGCGGCGCTCGACCGCATCGTGGTGCTGGCGGACGGCGAGATTGTCGAGGACGGTATGCATGCGCAGCTTGTCGAGGCGCAAGCCTGTGGGGCCGCCAGACCGGCGCATTTTTGGAGGCGTAAAGACCCCATACGTGGGACAATCGTGCCAGAAGTTTGTTATGCCGCTGAGCCGAGGAGTCGTTATGCCACGCGAGACCAATGCCGCCAAACGCGAACGCGCCGTTGAGGTGTGCGAGCGCCTCAACCGTCGCTATGGCCCGGTCGAGTGCTTTTTGGACCACGAGAATCCCTTTAGGCTGCTCATCGCGGTGCTGCTCTCGGCGCAGACGACCGACGTACGTCTCGTTCGTGCCGGCCAGCAGACCCGGCATGGGATACGTGTTCGTGGCGCAGTCGTCCATGACCACGATGCCCGGGAACGCCTCGAGCGCCGCGCGCGCGGCCTCGCC
>CAJKZP010000158.1:0-2478 GCA_905204415.1 uncultured Collinsella sp.
CCCCCGCCGACCTCAAGGCCGTAAACGCAGGGAATCCGGGGGCGGGACGGGGACTTCTCTCCGGAATATTCCGCAGGACGCAAAGAGGCTCCGCAGCGCGAAGCGCGATGCGGAGCCTCTTTGCATGTCCGAGGACGTTCCGGAGAGAAGTCCCCGTCCCGCCCCCGGATTCCCGGTGGGAGTTCTAGACCTTGTCGGCCTTAGTACATACCGCCGCCCTGCTGACCAGCGGTAGCAGCAGCGATAGCGTCCTCAAGCTGAGTGTTTTTGGGCACATCGGAGACGGTGGCCTCGGTGATGAGGATCAGGCTGGCGACAGAAGCAGCGTTCTGCAGGGTGACGCGGCTGACCTTGACGGGGTCGAGGACGCCCATCTCGATCATGTCGCCCCACTCGCCGTTGGCAGAGTTGAGACCCTGGCCGGCAGGCAGCTCGGCAACCTTGTCGACCACGACAGCGCCCTCAAAGCCAGCGTTCTTGGCGATGGTAGCGACCGGAGCGGTCAGAGCCTTCTTGACGATATCGACGCCGATCTTCTCCTCGGGGTCGTCAAGCTCAACGGCGTCGAGCGCAGGAGCAGCGTCCATGAAGGCGACGCCGCCACCGGCGACGATGCCCTCCTCGACAGCAGCGCGGGTAGCCTGCAGGGCGTCCTCGACGCGATGCTTGATCTCCTTGAGCTCGGACTCGGTAGCAGCGCCGACCTTGATGACGGCAACGCCACCGGAGAGCTTGGCCAGGCGCTCCTGGAGCTTCTCACGGTCGAAGTCAGAGGTGGTGTTCTCCATCTCACCCTTGATCTGAGCGATACGAGCGTCGATGGCCTCCTTGGAGCCAGCGCCGCCGACGACGACGGTGTTGTCCTTGGAGATGGTGACGGACTTAGCGGTACCGAGCATATCGGCGGTAATGTCAGCGACCTTCACGCCCAGCTCGTCCAGGGCAGCCTGGCCACCGGTGAGGACGGCGATGTCCTCGAGGATGCGCTTGCGGCGATCGCCGTAGCCCGGGGCCTTAACGGCGCAGACGTTGAGGGCGCCACGGATCTTGTTGAGGACCAGGGTAGGCAGAGCCTCGCCGTCGATGTCCTCAGCGATGATGAGCAGGCCACGGCCAGCGCGCTGGACAGCCTCGAGAACGGGCATGATGTCCTGAACGCTGGAGATCTTCTGGTCGGTGATGAGGATGTACGGATCCTTCATCACGGCCTCCATGCGGTCGTTGTCCGTGACGAAGTAAGCGGAGACATAGCCCTTGTCGAACTGCATGCCCTCGACGGTGTCGATGGTGATGTCGAACGTCTGGGAATCCTCGACGGTGATGACGCCGTCCTTGCCCACGACCTCCATGGCCTCGGCGATCTTCTCGCCGACCTCGGGGTCACCGGCGGAGATGGTACCGACGGAAGCGATCTGCTCCTTGGTCTCGACCGGCTTGGCCTGCTTCTTCATCTCGGCGACGGCGGCGTTGACGGCCTTGTCGATGCCGCGACGGATGGCCAGCGGGTTGGCGCCAGCGGCGACGTTGCGCAGACCGTCGTTGACGATGGCCTGGGCGAGCAGGGTTGCGGTGGTGGTGCCGTCACCCACGGTGTCGTTGGTCTTGGTGGCAACCTCCTTCACCAGCTGAGCGCCCATGTTCTCGATGTTGTCCTCGAGCTCGATCTCCTTGGCGACGGAAACGCCGTCGTTGGTGATGGTCGGGGCACCGAACGTGCGCTGCAGCGCAACGTAGCGACCCTTGGGGCCCATGGTGACGGTAACGGCGTCGGCCAGAGTGTTGACGCCCTTGGCAAGCTTAGCGCGGGCATCGGTGTTGAACGTAATGTTCTTTGCCATGGTAGGTAATCCTCCAAAAGAAATGTGACTCGCGTCGCCGCTTCCGAGTCCTATGCGGCGGGCGCGTTCAAAGACGAATCAGAGATTCTGACGAGACTAGGCCTCGACGATAGCGTAGATGTCGTCGGCGCGCATCAGCAGATACTTCTCGCCGTCGACCTTGACCTCGTTGCCACCGAACTTACCGTAGATGACAACGTCACCGACCTTGACGTCCATGGGGATGCGCTCACCCTTGTCGTTGACCTTGCCGGCGCCAACGGCAACGATGGTGCCGCGCTGCGGCTTCTCCTGAGCGTTGCTGGCGATATACAGACCAGAAGCGGTCTTCTGCTCGGCCTCGTCGGGCTTGACCAGAACACGATCTGCAAGCGGCTTCAAAGACGACATGCTTGTCTCCTCCTTTTTGGGCCGCGCGGTTATACCACGCGAATTAACCCTTTTTGTTTGCGTACGCGTTGAATGGTACCCACGAATGGCGGGTTATACAACACGGAGTCAAAAAATCTTATTTTTTGGCACTTAGATTTTCTGAATGCCGGGGGATAACTTAGCGGTGGCTCCCGGGGCGGACCGGAGGGCATGAAGTTTGCTGCTCTACAGTCCTGCGCAAGACGGAAAGCACATTAAGTGCTTTCCT
>CAJKZP010000159.1:0-2434 GCA_905204415.1 uncultured Collinsella sp.
TTTTCGCCGTGGCCTGACGGTCTCCGAGATGTTCGTCGGTAAGGAGAACTAAGCATGGCTGACACCATCAAGATCAAGCAGGTCCGCAGCACCAACGGTTGCAAGCAGGACCAGGTCCGTACTGTCCGTGCCCTCGGTCTCCACAGGATCCGCGAGGTTCGCGAGATTGCTGACAACGAGTCCGTCCGCGGCATGATCTTCAAGGTCAAGCACCTTGTCGAGATTGTAGAGGAGTAGCAAATGCAGCTTCACGATCTTACTCCCGCGCCCGGTTCCACCAAGAACCGCAAGCGCGTCGGCCGTGGCAATTCTTCGGGTCACGGCACCACTTCTGGCCGCGGTCAGAAGGGCCAGGGTTCCCGCTCTGGCGGCACCAAGGGTGCCGGCTTCGAGGGTGGCCAGACTCCGCTGGCTATGCGCCTGCCCAAGCTTCCGGGCTTCCGTAACCCCCGTCGTATCGAGTACACCGCTGTTAACGTTGAGCGTCTCGAGCGCAAGTTCGAGGACGGCGCTGTGATCGACGGTGCCGCTCTTAAGGCCGCTCGCATCACCAAGAGCGAGTTCGAGCCCGTCAAGGTGCTCGGCAATGGTGAGCTCACCAAGAAGTTCACGGTCAAGGTCGACAAGGTCAGCGCTTCTGCGCAGGCCAAGATCGAGGCCGCCGGCGGAAAGGTCGAGCTGCCGTGCTAAATGGTCTTAAGAATGCTTTCCGCATCAAAGAATTGCGCGAAAAGATTCTTTTTACCATAGCTATGCTCGTCGTGTACCGCATTGGTGCGCACGTTCCTGTGCCCGGCATTCCCTTCCAGGGGATGCTGGGCCTTTTCTCGACCGATAACAATTCGGTCGCCGCAGGTGCTATGGCCCTCCTGAATCTTTTCTCTGGCGGCGCGTTGAGCTATGTGTCGGTGTTTTCGCTGGGCATCATGCCTTACATCACCAGCTCGATCATCCTCCAGATGCTCCAGGCCGTCGTGCCTTCCCTGCATGAGCTTGCCCGCGAGGGCGAGGTCGGTCAGACCAAGATTACGCAGTATTCGCGTTACCTCACCCTGGCTCTGGCAATCCTCAACTCCGTGGGTTACCTATTCCTCTTTAAGAGCTTCGGCATTAGCTTTAATGGCGCCGGCGCTCCCGAGATCATCTTCGACCTCATGGTCGTCGGCACGCTCACCGCGGGCGCCATGCTGATCATGTGGATTGGTGAGCTCATCACCCAGCGCGGTATCGGCAATGGCATGTCGCTGATCATCTTCGCGAACATCATGGCCGGTCTGCCGCAGGCTATCTTCTCCAGCACCGAGGGCAATGCCGGTGGCATCATCACCATGGTGATCATCTGCGCCATCATTCTGCTGGTTATCCCGTTGATTGTTTTCCTTGAGCGCGGCCAGCGCCGCATCCCGGTCTCCTACGCTAAGCGCGTCGTGGGCCGTCGCATGATGGGTGGCCAGACCACCTACCTGCCCATCAAGGTCAACACCGCGGGTGTCGTGCCGATCATCTTCGCTTCGGCGCTGCTGTACTTCCCGGCTCAGATTGCCGTGTTCTTCCCCGGCATCGGCTGGATCCAGGCAGTTGCCTCTGCGCTTTCGCGCGGCTGGCTCAACTGGGTGCTTAACGTTGTCCTCATCGTGTTTTTCGCGTACTTCTACACGTCCATGGTGTTCAACCCCGATGACACGGCCGACAACCTTAAGAAGCAGGGCGGCTTTATTCCGGGCGTCCGTCCGGGTAGGGCTACCGCGGCCTACATCAAGAACGCGCTCAACAAGATTACGCTTCCCAGCGCTGTCTTTTTGGCGCTCATCGCCATCGTGCCTTCGATCATCTTCTCCTTTACGGGTAACCAGCTAATCCAGGCATTTGGCGGCACGTCCATCCTCATCATGGTCGGCGTCGTGCTCGACACGGTCGATAAGCTCGAAGGCCAGATCAAGATGTATGATTACGATGGATTCTTTAAATAGGCTAGAGGAGGATTGCTCATGAACCTCGTATTGCTCGGAGCTCCGGGTGCCGGTAAGGGCACCGTCGCACAGGAGCTCGTCGCCGAGTTTGGCGTCGCTCACATTTCCACGGGCGACCTGCTGCGTGCTGCCGTCAAGGGTGGCACCGAGCTTGGTATTCAGGCTAAGAAGTACATGGACGCTGGCGAGCTCGTTCCCGACCAGCTCGTGATCGACCTTGTCAAGGAGCGCCTTGCCGCCGATGACGCCCAGCAGGGCTTCATCCTCGATGGCTTCCCGCGCAACACCGCCCAGGCTGTGACGCTCGATTCCGAGCTCTCCGCCATGGGTCGCGAGATCGACTGCGCCCTTCTGGTCGATGTGGCCCCCGAGGTCATCATCGATCGTCTGTCTTCGCGTCGCACTTGCCGCGCCTGCGGTTACACCGGCACGGCTGCCGATGCCCCCTGCCCCCAGGGCGGCGG
>CAJKZP010000160.1:0-2295 GCA_905204415.1 uncultured Collinsella sp.
CCCCAGCCATAACCACATGTCGCAGCCCCTAAACATCTACGAGGTGCATATTGGCTCGTGGAAGCGCCACGGCGATGCGCCGCAGGGCGAGCCGGACGAGTACGGCAACTACCCCGGCCCCATGGATCCCTTCCCCGCGCAGCGCGGCGAGTTCTATACCTACGACGACCTGTCGGTGGAGCTCGTGGACTACGTGCATGACATGGGCTATACGCATATCGAGGTCATGCCGCTCATGGAGCATCCCTTCGATGGCTCCTGGGGCTACCAGACGACCGGCTACTACGCCGCCACGTCGCGCTACGGCAACCCGCAGCAGCTCATGCACTTTATCGATGCTTGCCACGAGGCGGGCATCGGCGTGATCATGGACTGGGTGCCCGGCGGTTTTTGCGCCGACTCCCACGGCCTTGCCACCTTTAACGGACACATGCTGTTTGAGCACGAGATTCACCCCAACTGGGGCACGCACAAGTTTGACTTCGCCCGCGGCGAGGTCCGCTCCTTCCTGGTCTCCAATGTGCTGTACTGGCTCGAGAACTTCCACGTGGACGGCATTCGCATGGACGGCGTGTCCAGTATGCTGTACCTCAACTTTGGCATCGACGATCCCGGCCAAAAGAAGTTCAACAAGTACGGTACCGAGGAAGACCTGGACGCCAGCGCGTTTATCCGCCAGGTCAACTGCGCTGTAGAGGCGCACTACCCCGACGTGATGATGATGGCCGAGGAGTCCACCGCGTGGCCGCTCGTCACCTATCCGCCGCAGGACGGCGGCCTGGGCTTCCACTACAAGTGGGACATGGGCTGGATGAACGACACCCTGCACTACATGCAGACCGATTTTCCGTGGCGCCCCGGCAACCACGGCCTGCTCACGTTCTCCATTATGTATGCCTTCACCGAGAACTTTATCTGCCCGCTGAGCCACGACGAGGTAGTGCACGGCAAGTGCTCGCTCATCGGCCGCATGCCGGGCGATTGGTGGCGCCAGTTTGCCGGCCTGCGCACGCTGGCCTTCTACCAGATGACGCATCCCGGTGCCAAGCTCAACTTTATGGGCAACGAGATCGGCCAGTTTATTGAGTGGCGCTACTACGAGTCCATCCAGTGGTTCCTGACCGAGGAGTACGAGACTCACAAGCATCATCAGGCCTTTATCAAGGCGCTCAACCACCTGTACACTGCCGAGCCCGCCCTGTACGAGCGCGGCTACACCGACGACGGCTTTACCTGGATTGATGCGGACAACTCCAAGCAGTCCATCGTGAGCTTTGTCCGTCAGGGCGAGGACGTCGATGACGACCTGGTGATCCTGATCAACTTTGACCCGGCGAGCTATGAGAGCTTCCGAGTGGGCGTGCCGCGCGAGGGCGATTGGGAGGTCATCTTTGACTCCGACCGTCCCGAGTTTGGCGGCAGCGGATACGCCGGCGAGGAACCCTACACCTGCTCGAGCGAGCCCTATCCCTGGAACGGGCAGATGGACTCCATCGAGATGAAGGTGCCCGGCCTGGCAGGCGTGGTGCTCAAACGCCGCGGTCCCAGCAGCTACAAGCCGCCGGTGGTCGAGAAGCCCAAGAAGGCGGCGCGCAAGCGCACGTCCTCGGTGAAACCCAAGCACGCGGCCGCCAAGAAGGCTCCGGCCAAGGCAAAGGCCACGACGACCAAGGCCAAGGCCAAGACCGCCGCAAAGCCCGCTGCTAAGGCTTCGGCCAAGTCCAGCACGGCCAAAAAGGCAGCCACCAAAAAGGCCGCTACCAAGGCCAAGGCAGCTGCTGTTAAGGCTCCTGCCAAGAAAGCGTAACAAAAGCGTTACCACTGCAATTACCCGCCCCGCAGGGGCGTAGGATACAAGGCATAACCGTTCCGGGAGAAACATCCCCGGGGGAAAGGAACGTATGAATAAGATCTTCGACAACAAGCAGGAGTTTACCGAGCTCTATCGCGATGCCGTCATGAGCATCAGCGGCAAGAGCGTCGAGGCCGCCAGCGACCTCGACCGCTTTAACGCCCTGGCCAAGCTCGTGGCCGAGAAGGCGCGCACCGTTGCCACCAAGAGCGACGCCCGCGCCACCGCCGAGGGCAAAAAGCGCGTGTACTACTTCTCTATCGAGTT
The DNA here is from genome assembly GCA_905204415.1 of uncultured Collinsella sp. Lineage (GTDB taxonomy): Bacteria > Actinomycetota > Coriobacteriia > Coriobacteriales > Coriobacteriaceae > Collinsella. Next base: position 2,120 of record CAJKZP010000160.1, read on the forward strand.
TTTGATCGGCCGCCTGCTCGACAACTACCTGCTCAACTTTGGCGTGCGCGACATGGTCGCCGAGGCGCTCGACGACATGGGCTTCGACCTGTCCGTCATCGAGAACCAGGAGCCCGATCCGGCTCTGGGCAACGGCGGCCTGGGCCGTCTTGCCGCATGCTTCCTGGATTCCATGG
>CAJKZP010000161.1:0-2287 GCA_905204415.1 uncultured Collinsella sp.
GCAACAGGCGACACCGGCACCGCAGACGGCGACCGCAACTTCGCCGAATTCACCATCTAACCTGCCAAAAAGGGACAGGTTTATTTTGGCAGGTTATATCCTGGCAAACGTTGAGGCGGTAATGCAGCAAACCTTTGGCCACCGCGTTAAGAGATTCGTATTTGAGGGGAGGCCCCGTGAACGCCTTTGACCGATATGCTCCGTTTATCCAAGACTTCATCTACTCCCACGATTGGGAGAGTCTGCGCTCTATCCAGGTTGCAGCGGCAGACGCCATCTTTAACACGCAAGATAATGTGCTCCTGACGGCATCCACGGCTTCCGGCAAAACCGAGGCAGCCTTCTTTCCCATCCTGACCGAGTTTTGGGAGAACCCGCCCGCAAGCGTGGGCGCCCTCTACATCGGCCCCCTCAAAGCGCTCATCAATGATCAGTTCGTCCGCCTCAACGACCTCTGCGAAGAGGCCGATATCCCTGTCTGGCACTGGCATGGCGATGTCTCGCAGTCGCACAAGGCTAAGCTCATCAAAAAACCGAGCGGCATCTTGCAGATTACGCCCGAGTCACTCGAAGCGCTCTTAATCCATAAGCACATGGCGATCCCGCGCATGTTTTGCGACCTGCGCTATGTGGTCATCGATGAGGTCCACTCGCTCATGCGCGGCGACCGTGGCGGGCAAACGCTCTGCCTTATCGAGCGACTCTCGCGCATGGCCGGCGTGCAGCCTCGCCGCATTGGCCTTTCGGCCACAATCGGCGACCCCGAGCGCACGGGCGCCTTTCTCTCACAGGGAACGGGGCGCGACTGCGTTATCCCCCGCTTTGAAGAACCGCGCCGCGTATGGCGTATCTCCATGGAGCACTTCTACAACTCGGGCCCCCAGGCGCAGCAGCGGGGATTCATGGGCACAGGTCCGCAGGAAGCCGAAGTGCTCGCATGCGAGCGCATCGAGGCTGCATCCACGGCGCTGCCCGCCGGCGCCCAAGACATGCGCCACAGTGGACAGCTCACACAGGAGGAGCGCCGTCAACGTCGTGAGCGGGCACGGGGTAAGACTACCTCCGGGAACCGTCGCACTTCTTCGGCCCCCGAGGGCGAAGTCGATATTCCCCAGGCCGCTGAGCAGGCGCTCCTCAACCCCACCGACATCGCGCCCGAAAACGCCGATCCCGGCATGGGCTATATCTTCGAACACACCCGCGGGCGCAAGTGCCTGGTCTTTGCCAACTCGCGCGAGGAGGCAGAGGCCGTATGCTCCATGCTGCGTAGCTACTGTGAGAGCCGACACGAGCCCGACCGCTTTCTCATCCACCACGGCAATCTTTCGGCATCGCTGCGCGAGACGGCCGAGGAACTCATGCGCGATGAGGAGCAGGCGCAGACAACCGTCACCACCTCTACGCTGGAGCTCGGTATCGATATCGGCCGTCTGGAGCGTGCGTTTCAGATCGATGCGCCGTTTACCGTCAGCTCCTTTTTGCAGCGAATGGGCCGCACGGGACGCCGCGACCTTCCGCCCGAGATGTGGTTTGTCATGCGCGAGGAAGAGCCCGAGCCGCGCACGATGATGCCCGAGACCATTCCGTGGAAGCTCCTGCAGGGCATCGCGCTCGTACAACTCTATCGCGAGGAAAAGTGGGTCGAGCCGCCTGAGCTCGATCGACTCCCCTACAGCCTGCTCTACCACCAGACTATGTCGACGCTTGCCAGCACCGGCGAACTCACACCGGCAGAGCTTGCCCAGCGCGTGCTCACGCTCAGCTATTTCCACCGCGTCTCGGCCGATGACTATCGCGTGCTGCTGCGTCACCTCATTAAGATCGACCATATCCAAGTCACCGAGGGCGGCGGGCTCATCGTGGGTCTCGCGGGTGAGCGCATCATCAACAACTTTAAGTTCTACGCCGTGTTCCAGGAAAACGAGGAGTTCACCGTCCGGAGCGAGTCGGCCGAATTGGGCACGATCGTCAACCCGCCACCGCCCGGTGAGCGCATCGCCATCGCCGGACACTGCTGGATTGTCGAGGAAGTGGACTGGAAGCGCCACACTGTCTTTGCCACGCAGGTCAAGGGCCGGGTGCCGGCCTACTTTGGCGACTGCCCCGGCGACATCAATACACACGTGCTCGAGCGCATGCGTAAAGCGCTCAACGAACATGCCGCGTATCCGTACCTTATGGGTAACGCGCGGGCCCGCTTGGCGCAGGCTCGCCATACGGCCGAGATTTCGGGCGCGGGAACCAAGCCGCTCATTAACCTGGGCGGCGACACCTGGGTGCTCTTCCC
>CAJKZP010000162.1:0-2267 GCA_905204415.1 uncultured Collinsella sp.
TTGCAGCCCGTGCCAGCGCCGCCTGTCCCCACGTCGCCGGCGGATGCCGCCGCTCCGTCGCATCGAGCCCCGGTTGTCTGCGCCGTCTCGGGTTCGGGCGGTTGCGGCAAGTCGACGATCGTCGCCGCCATGGCGCACGCGGCGTCGCTGCTGGGCCTGCGTGCCGCCGTGCTCGACTTGGACCTGATGTTTGGAAACCTCTACGACCTGTTGGGTGCCGATGCCCCGCATGACATGGCGACGCTTATCGAGCCATCGGCTGCGGGCGCACTCGCCGAATCGGACATCGTGGCCGCCTCGATGCGCGTGGCCCCGGGCGTTACGCTTTGGGGTCCGGTCGCTGCGCCCGAACAGGCCGAGCTGATGGCACGTCCGGTGGAGCTGCTGCTCAACGTCTTGCGCCGCGAATCCGACGTGGTGCTTGTCGACACCTCGGTCTTTTGGGGTGACGCCGTGGCGGCCGCGGTGGCGGCAAGCGACCGCTGCCTGGTCGTGGGCGATCCGTCGGTGTCGTCTGCGACGTCCGCGGCACGCGTTATCGAACTGGCGAGCCGTGTGGGCGTGCCGCGTACGCGCATGAGCGCCGTATTCAACCGGTTTGGCGCGCGCGGTGCCGACGAGGATGTCGCCATGCGCTTTGAGATTGCCTGCGCGTTGAGCTCCAAGATTCGTATCGCCGACGGCGGGCAGGACTTGGCGGCGCTCATGGCATTCGGCCGTGCCGACGAGGCAGTGGGCCAGACCAGCGCTTTTGCCGCCAGCGTGCGCGAAGCCACGCGCGAGATGCTCGTGGAGCTGGGCTGCGCCATCGGTCCCTGGAGTGACATGGTCACCGACCGCGCGACGCGCACCGAGCGCCCACGTATCCGTCTTCCCTGGTCGCGCGAGGGTGATTCGCGATGAGTTTGCAAACAAGGATTAAGGAAGCCGGCGCGGCCGCGGCGACAGTGCCTGTTGATGCGGGGCGCCACCGTGCCGTCAAGCGCCGCACCAAACGCGCCGTGATGGACCGCATGGGTTATGACGAGGTGGCGCGTATCAGCGCCTACATCGATCCGGCGCTCGCCCGCTCGGAATTGCGTCCTGCGGTGGAGGCGGCGCTCAACGTGGAGGAGCCGACCGACCTGGCGACGCCCGAGCGCGAGACCATCATCGACGAGATCTTGGACGACGTGGTGGGCCTGGGCCCACTGCAGCCACTCATCGAGGACGACACCGTCACCGAGATCATGGTCAACGGCTGCCGATCGGCTTTCTTTGAGCGCGGCGGCGTCTTATATCCCATCGAGCATGCGTTTGAGGATGACGAGCAAATCCGCGTGCTCATTGACCGCATCATCTCGCCGCTGGGCAGGCGCATCGACGAGCGCAGCCCCATCGTCAACGCACGCCTCAAGACGGGCTATCGCGTTAACGCGGTGATCCCGCCTGTGGCGATCGATGGGCCGATCCTCACCATCCGCAAGTTCTCGGACCGCATCTGTTCGCTGGACGAGCTTGTGTGCCTGGGGTCGCTACCGCTTTGGTATGCACAGCTGCTTTCGTGCGCGGTATCGCTGCGCCAGGATTTGGCGGTTGCAGGTGGCACGGGGTCGGGCAAGACCACGCTGCTCAACGCGCTATCGTGCGAGATATCCACCGGCGAGCGCATCGTGACGATTGAGGACTCCGCCGAGCTCAAGTTTGCGCATCACCCGCATGTGGTTCGCCTGGAGGCGCGCGAGGCTTCAATTGAGGGCGAGGGCGCGGTGACAATCCGCGACCTGGTGACCAACGCCCTGCGTATGCGTCCCGACCGTATTGTGGTGGGCGAGGTGCGCGGTGCGGAATGTTGCGACATGTTGCAGGCCATTATATGTACTATATAATGGCCTTTATATGGACTCCCTATTCTCCCATCATGCATAAATACAATATCTGTACATAATATACAGTGTATATAACGTTATTATCTTGCCATTTCACAGCTACAAAAAGAAAAGAGAGCCTTTCACAGCCCTCTTTCACATCGACTTTCTCATTCATTTATCATACTCAACATTTTTTCAACCAATATCTCTAAACTTTTTCCCAAAAATGGGACAAAGTCTGGTATTGCACCAAATGCCATCCCGATCATTATCATTCGACCACATTCCCTTGCAGATTCCAATGCAAATCCATAACTCAAAACACCTGTCAGAATAAAAATAATTGATAAAAAATAGTAGAATTTTGAGGCTTCGGTAGTTTGTGTGACAAGGGGCTAGCCTAGGCAGCAACGCTCT
>CAJKZP010000163.1:0-2099 GCA_905204415.1 uncultured Collinsella sp.
CGTGCGCTTGAGCTGAAGAAGGGGGAGGCCTCGCGGCCTCCCCCTTTTTTGCGTTAAAGGCGGCATTCACTAAGCAATTAAATCAATCCAATCATCTACCGGTGAATATAAACGTTCACCGTTCTGTGGCCGGTTCTCTGTTCTCAATGGACTAATATTTGCTTTAGCGCGCTGATGCGCTTGTCCTGTTTTACACGGGTCGTTTTATTGATTGTGACGGAAGGACTCACATGGCAGATGTTCATGAGCTGCTTGATACTTGGATTGCCAATGTCAAGGACGAGGAGCTCCTCGCTGAGCTCAACACAATGAAGGAGCAGGGTGACGAAGACGCCATCACCGACGCTTTCTTCCAAGATCTCGCCTTCGGTACTGCCGGCCTTCGCGGCACTATCGGTGCGGGCACTAACCGTATGAATATCTATACGGTCGGTCGTGCGACCCAGGGATTCGCTGACTACCTCAATGCGACCTTCGAGCATCCGACGGTCGCCATCGCTCGCGATAGCCGCAATAAAGGTGAGCTGTTCGTTAAGACGACAGCTGCCATTCTTGCGGCAAACGGCGTGACCGCCCTCGTGTATCCCAAGATTTCTCCTGTTCCGACGCTCTCCTGGGCCGTTCGTGATCTTAAGTGCTCCGGTGGCATTTGCATGACCGCTAGCCATAACCCGGCGCCGTATAACGGCTATAAGGCCTATGGTCCCGACGGCTGCCAGATCACCAGCGAGGCCGCCGATGCAATTTCTAAGGCTATCGCCGAGACCGATACGTTCACCGGCGTGAAGTCCATGGACTTCGATGAGGCTCTTGAGCAGGGTCTGGTTAAATGGATCGATGACTCGTGCCTCGAGCGTTATTACGACGCCGTTCTCGCCCGCGGTGTGACTAACCTTTCTGCCGAGGAGATCGCTGGCGCTCCGCTTAAGCTCGTCTACACTCCGCTCAACGGCACCGGCCTCATTCCCGTCACGACGGTGCTTGAGCGCGCTGGCATCACCGATGTCACGGTTGTTCCCGAGCAGAAGGAGCCTGACGGCGATTTCCCGACCTGCCCGTATCCTAACCCCGAGATCCGTCAGGCCATGCAGAAGGGCATCGATCTCTGCGAGCAGGTTCACCCTGATTTGCTGCTTGCAACCGATCCCGACGCCGATCGTGTTGGCGTTGCCGTTAAGAATGGCAATGACTATCTGCTGCTCACCGGCAATGAGATGGGCGTCCTGCTGCTCGACTATATTTGCAAGACCCGTGCCGCCCGCGGCGAGGATCTCACCAAGAAGGTCGCGGTTACTACCATTGTTTCTTCCGCCATGGTCGATGCTCTGGCCGAGGAGTATGGTTTTGAGCTCCGTCGCTGCCTGACGGGCTTCAAGTACATTGGTGACATCATTACGTCGCTTTCCGATGCCGGTGAAGTCGATCGCTTTATCTTCGGTTTTGAGGAGAGTTACGGCTATCTGGCCGGTGATCACGTGCGCGACAAGGACGCGGTGAGCACTTCGCTGCTGATTTGCCAGATGGCTCAGTATTACAAGCTGCAGGGTAAGAACCTCGCCGACGCGATGCACGAGCTGTACGAGAAGTATGGCTACTATCACAATAAGACGATTTCCCTGAGCTATCCGGGCGCAGAGGGTGCGGCAAAGATGGCCGGCATCATGGCCGGTCTGCGCGAGAACCCGCCCGCGGAGCTCGCCGGTTCCAAGATTGAGGCCGTCGTGGATTACAACACCTGCGTGAACGGCCTGCCGAAGGCTAACGTCATTGAGTTCGATCTTGAGGGTGGCAACAAGGGTATTGTTCGTCCTTCCGGCACCGAGCCCAAGATTAAGCTGTATATCTTCGCTAAGGGCGCGGATGCCGCCGAGGCAGATGCAGCACTTGACGCGATTGAGGAGTCCGGTCGCAAGCTGCTGGCATAAGGCATTTAAGAGTCTATTACTAGAGATAGACGAAAGAGGGGATCTCGGAAGCGAGGTCCCCTCCTGTTTTTAACCAGCCAGCAGAGAGTGCTTATATGTGTAGGAAATGTGTACGCCCAGATTCCCGCCCACGGCGCCCCTCCGGTCTGGCAATATATCTCCTTGCCGCGCGGC
>CAJKZP010000164.1:0-2089 GCA_905204415.1 uncultured Collinsella sp.
CCCGCGACCCCAACCTTGGCAAGGTTGTGCTCTACCAACTGAGCCATGTCCGCTTACGGGGATTAATCTTACGTGATGCCCGCATCCTATGCAAGAACTTTTTTTGAAAAGTTTTGCGACGCCCTCGCGAGCCTCGCGAAGGCATCAGCCGCCGCGGAAGGTACAGGCAAACGCAAACTCTCCGCAAGAGGCACCTACATCTCACCGAGCATGATCCAGGCAGAGCTGTCCTGCGCGAGTCTGCCGTCTGCAAGCGGTGATGAGATGAGCAGGACCCTGCCCGCCGGCAGCTCCACGGGTGCTGCACCAAAGTTCGTCACACACGCCCAGCCGTTGTCACGGCGATAGGCGATGACGCCGCCCTCGGCGCCCTCGGCGCCATCCGCAAAACCGGTGCGCCCGTCAAGATCGAGCCACGAAAGATCGTTGGTACACCCGCGCAGTTTGCGCCGCAGCCAGAGGGCGTCACGATAGAGCGCAAGCATCGATGTCGGGTCCGCCTCTTCCCTATCGGCAGCGTAATCGGAAAACCATGCAGGCTGTGGCAGATGGGGCACCACATCGGCGTCCGCCGGCGAAAACCCAAACGATCCGCCCTGCGCGGGATCGTCCGCCGCCATCCACGGCAGGGGCACACGACAGCCGTCGCGCCCCTTCTCGCGCTTCGGTCCGTGCGTATTGGTCGCAGTAGGGTCTTCGAGTGCAGCCCACGGGATATCAGCCACCTCAAAAAGGCCGAGCTCCTCACCCTGATACACGTATGCCGAGCCCGGAAGCGCCAGTTCAAGCAAAAGGGCCGCCCGCGCGCGGCGCTCGCCGAGTTCACGGTCCTCGTCATAAGACGACCCGTCGCGCAAGAGCCAGTCGAGCGCAATCTGGTGGTAGCGCGTCGCCTTGATTTGCGGCAGGGCATAGCGTGTCGCCACGCGCGGCACGTCGTGGTTGGAGAGTACCCAGGTCGAGGCGGAATCGGATTCGACGGCTGCCTTCAAGCCCTTCTCGATTGCAGTGTGCATGTCATCATAGGTCCAAGTGGCCTTGGCAAACTCAAAGTTGAATGTCTGGCCAAGCTCGCTGGGACGCGCGTAGAGATACTGGCGCTCGGGCAGCACCCACGCCTCGGCAACGGCACTGCGCGGCGGATTATAGCGGTCGAACACGCGGCGCCACTCGCGATAGATCTCGTGGACCTCATTGCGGTCCCACAGCGGATGGGTGCCGTCGTCAACCATGTCATCGCCCTCGGCGAGATGCCACCGGTCGAGGTCATCGCGGTCGAGATCCTTGGCGAGACCCTGCGCCACATCAATGCGAAAGCCGTCGACGCCTCGATCGCTCCAAAACGCCAGGACGTCGCAAAAGAGCGCATGAACCTCGGGGCATGACCAGTCAAAGTCCGGCTGCTCGGGCGTAAACATGTGCAGATACCACTGACCGTCCGCAACACGCGTCCATGCGGGGCCGCCAAAGTTGGCATTCCAATTGGTGGGAGGCAGCTCGCCATGCTCGCCGCGACCATCGCGGAAAATATAACGGGCGCGCTCGGGCGATCCGGGGCCGGCGGCAAGAGCGGCTTTGAACCAGGGGTGCTGGCTGGATGAATGGTTGGGCACGATGTCGACGATGACCTTGATGCCGCGCGCGTGAGCCGCAGCGATCATGTCATCGAAGTCGTCAAGCGAGCCGAGACGTGGATCGACATCGCAGTAGTCCGCCACATCATAGCCACCATCGACAAGAGGCGATGGGTAAAACGGGCTCAGCCAGATGGCCTCGATACCCAGCCGCTCAAGATAGTCCATCTTCTGGGTAATGCCCGCGATATCGCCCAGACCCGAACCAGTCGAATCCTTAAACGAGCGCGGGTAGATCTGATAGATCGCGGCATCGGACATCCATGAGCGCGAAGAGGACTTTTCTGTGGCCATGGGATGTGTCTCCCTTGCAACGAGGTTTTGCGAGATGCCCACGATGATACGCCCAAAGCTGACATTCGCGGCAAACAACGCCACAGCCACGCCCCAAAACGCTCGCTCCCTCTCGGGTTCGAGCCCAGGCGATGGGTACGAAAAAGCCCGGCTACCGTGGT
>CAJKZP010000165.1:0-1834 GCA_905204415.1 uncultured Collinsella sp.
TGTGGCGATGGCGTAGTAATAGAGCAGCCACGATGCTCCGGTCGCGATGCCCGATGTTGCGAGAAATACGAGTTCGCGCCGGTCAGCGTGCGCGACCTGATCCAGTTTTCCCTTGGCTGCCACGATCGCCCATGCCATAACCAGTACCACGCAGGTGCGGATTGCCGTGGCCAGGTTTGACTCGACGCCTTCGATGCCAACCTTGGCAAGGATGGACGTGAGCGCCGCGAACACGGCGGCGCCGAGGGCGTAAGCGAGCCAGGTCCGGTCTTGCTGCTGCTCGGGTCCGGCAGACTGCTTCTTCTCGATCATTAAAAACGTGCCGAGGGTGATGACAGCGGTTCCCACGAGCTTAACCGCAAGGTTGCTCGTCTCGCCAAAAAGCACGATGGCAATCAGTGCAGCGAGTACGGTGCTCATCTTGTCGACCGGTACGACCTTATTGACGTCTCCGATGCCCAGCGCCTTAAAGTAACAGATCCACGAAGCGCCGGTAGCGAGTCCCGAGAGGACGAGAAAGAGCCAAGATCTGGGTTCGATGCTGCCGATGGTTCCAATGGATCCAGAAATGCCCGCCATTGCCCAGGCGAAAACGAGCACCACGCAGGTGCGAATGGCCGTCGCGACATCGGAGTCGGTCTGCTTGATGCCGCATTTGGCCAGGACAGATGTGACGCCGGCAAAGAAAGCCGACACAAATGCTGCTGCGACCCACGACACGGGTGAAATGCCTCCCCAAAGAACGACCGCGCCAGATTTACGGCGCTCGTCCGATGATACCGCCCCGCCATGAAGCTTTGGTATCGCTGTGGTGAGACAGGGGCCATAGTTCGAGAGGGCATTTGGTTAAGGCTCGAATCGAAGATATGCTGTCGGCTTCTCTTTGGTTGCCGAGATCTAAACGGCATGTCGTGAAGGGTGGTAGCGACGTTGTTGCTGCTTCTTCTTATCTAGTAAATGAGGTGGGGTGCCGCCCAAGCCCTTTAGCTGTCGATTACAGGTCGCGTGCTCGATAGACCTTGATGCTGATGGTGCAGCTGATTGCGCATAGCACGAGGGCCAGTACGGCAATTCCTGCGCACAGACAGCCAAGGACGGCGGGATCGGGATTCGCTCCGGCAATCGACATGAGCCAGTTGCTGATGGGGTTGGAGGAACTCAACGTTGCCATGGTAAGGCACCCGAGCATGGCAAACAGGCCGACGGATAGGCGCAGCGCCTCCATGTGTCCAAATCGAAAGAACAGCGGCTGCGCCAAAAACACCATCATGAGGGAAATGAGCATCGAGGCTGCCGAGGCGATTGCGATTTCAAAGACCGTCTGTCCCGTCGAAGGAATGCCCGCGCTGTTGAAGAGCGGGATGGCGACGATACGCAAAAGCGTAGCTGCACATGCCATGACGGCGGAGAAGACAATAACGCTCAGGTAGCGTGCACAAATAATGTCTTTGCGCGAGAAGGGCAGCGTTGCCCGATAACGCTCCCAGTTATTTTGATTGTCGAAGCCGGCCAGCGAGCTCATGACCATGATGGGCGACATGGCACTGACCGCGCAGGCGCCGGCACTTGTGCCAGAGTCGCCGACCGACGTGTTGGCGAGGGACAGCACGACGAAGATAAACAGGCCGACGCCCGCGATGCTCGGGATGAGCGTGCGAACGATGGCGAGTTCGGACATAAAGGCGCGTTTCATTTCGAAGCCCCTTTCAGCATGAGGCGCAGATAGTCATCAATGGTTGCCCGATCGCAGGGAATCTCGGGGAAGGCCTCGAGTGTTTCGCGACGGTTGGGTACGAGTACGTCCACGCTGTAGGCATGGCGGGCGGCGCGGGCA
>CAJKZP010000166.1:0-1827 GCA_905204415.1 uncultured Collinsella sp.
CATGGTCGTGGGCATCATCGGCGCGTTCTTCGGCGTGCTGGCGTAAGGGCCCGGCCTATTATCTGCCCCCAAGGGAAACGGCGACCCATTGCGGTCGCCGTTTTTTATTACCGAAAGCTAGCTGGAGGTGCTTCGTGATTCGATCTGACAATCCACCCGATAATGGCGTGAGCGGGGCGATGTATCTATTTGGCACGGCGCTCTTGTGGAGTTTTATCGGCATCCTCGTTCGCGCCAATTCGCAGTCAGCTCTTTTGATCGGTGCCGTTACGGCAATATTTATGGCGCTCTTTATCCTGCTCGTCGGCAGGCCCGTCCTCCGCGTCAGCCGTCTTATTGTCCTTGTGGCAGTCTGCAACTTCGTGACGGGCACCACGTTTAACTTTGCCAACCAGCTCACGACGGTCGGCAACGCGATCGTTCTGCAGTACACCTCGATGATTTTCGTTATCGTGTATCAATCGCTCGCAACTCGCACGTTGCCCTCGCCTGCGAAGATTGCCTCCGTGGTGGTTGCTTTTACGGGTATGGGACTTTTCTTTTTAGGTGATTTGAGTGCCGAGGGCATGCTCGGAAATCTGCTTGCCGTCATTTCGGGCGCCACCTTTGGGCTGTGTTTCTTTTTAAACTCTCGCCCCGATGCGTCGCCCATGGTGTCCTCGCTCATCTCCTGCGGCATCTCGATACTGCCGATCGTCTATTTTGCCGGCGACCTAGGCTCCGTGAAACCCTTTGAGTGGGGGCTTATGCTGGTGCATGGCCTTTTTTGCAGCGGCCTTGCGAGTGTGCTGTATGCCAAGGGGATTGCGCGCACCAACGCGTTTGCGGCCAACTTGGTTTGCATGAGTGAGGTCGTGCTCGCTCCCTGCTGGTCGGCGCTCCTCTTTGGCGAGGTCTTTAGCTGGAACGAGTTCTTGGGCGCGGCGATGATCGTTTTGGTGATTGTGGCCAACTTGGCATCCGATGCCTTTGGCGACGGCTTTCTGGTGGCGCTTGTCCGCCATCGAAACAAAGAGCGTGCCTAATGGGATGCGCCTGCCGTTTACGGTAAAAAACACCCCGCTGAGCGACTGGTATTAAATAAGGCGAACCTGCATACCTATAATTGGTATCAAATCATTTGTGCCTGGCATGGGTGTTAGCAGCACACCAGGTACGCTTCGAGCCGTGGAATCGAACTCCCGGAATTGATATCAACAACGCGCGCGACGGGAGTGACGACGGTTCGAGATTCCTTATTGGGAGGAATTATGCTTGTCCAAGCAATCCTCGTCGGCTTAGTCGGAGCGTTTGGATGCCTCGACTACCAGCTCGGCACCCTCTACGCGTTCCGCCCCATCGTCCTGTGCCCGCTCGTGGGCCTGGTGCTGGGGGACCTGCAGACTGGCCTTGCCGTTGGCGCCAGCCTGGAGTTGCTGTTCATGGGCTCGATTTCCATCGGCGCCTACGTGCCGCCTAACGAAACCGTCGGCGGCGTGCTCGCCTGCGCGTTTGCCATTCAGCTCGGTCAGGGTACCGAGACGGCCATCGCGCTCGCCATGCCTATCGCCGTCCTTGCGCTGACGATCGGCAACATTACCAATGCCTTGTTCCCTGTGTTTGTCGATATGGCAGACAAGTTCGCCCTCAAGGGAAACCTTAAAGGCATCTACGCCGTTCATTGGGGAATTGGAATCTGGGGCTGCGTCGAGTACTTCCTGCTGTGCGGCGGCGCCTTCTATTTGGGTTCCGACGCCATCCAGGGCCTGCTCGACTTCATCCCGCCCTTCATCGACGGTTGCGGCGTTGCCGCCAACATCCTGCCGGCCATGGGCTTCGCCATGCTCG
>CAJKZP010000167.1:0-1825 GCA_905204415.1 uncultured Collinsella sp.
GAGCGGCTGTTGAGATGGGTGGTGGCGTTCTGTGTTAACTAGATTTATTACTAATTGACCTCGGCCGCCGCGCGGCCACCGTTAAAGCCAAAGCTCACGACGCCGCAGGTACCGTTGGGCATGTACTTCTGAGCCAGGTCATAGTACTTGTCGCCCTCCAGGCCCGGATAGCTCACGAAGCGCACCTTGGGATGGCTCTGCAGGAACTTGGCAACGGCCAGGCCGTTCTCGCAATGACGCGGCATGCGCACATGGAGGCTCTCGAGCGAGCTATTCAGGAAAAAGGCCGCCTGCGGGTTCTGCATGGGGCCGAGGTCGCGCATGAGCTGCGCGGTGGCCTTGGTAATGAAGGCGCCCTCGCGACCGAACTTCTCGGCATAGGTCACGCCATGGTAGCTCTCGTCAGGCGTGGTGAGACCCGGGAACTTGTCCGCATGGGCCATCCAGTCAAACTGGCCGTGGTCGACGATCACGCCGCCCAGGTAGGCAGCATGTCCATCCATGTACTTGGTGGTGGAGTGCGTAACGATGTCGGCGCCCCACTCAAAGGGACGGCACATCACGGGCGTCGGGAAGGTGTTGTCGACCATCAGCGGCACGCCGTGGTCATGTGCGGCCTTGGCAAAGCGCTCAATATCGAGCACGGCAAGGGCGGGATTTGCGATCGTCTCGCCAAAGACGAGCTTGGTATTGGGCTCAAAGGCTGCCTCGAGCTCCTCATCGGTGCAGTCGGGGGCGACGAACGTGCAGGTCAGACCCATGCGCTCCATGGTGTGGGCGAGCAGGTTATACGTACCGCCGTATATGGCAGAGCTAGCGACCACATGATCGCCGGCACCGGCCACGTTAAAGATCGCGAGGAAGTTCGCGGCCATGCCCGAGCTCGTGAGCATCGCGGCGGCGCCTCCCTCCATCTCGCAGATCTTGGCGGCAACCAGATCGCACGTGGGGTTCTGCAGGCGGCTGTAGAAGTAGCCCGACTCCTCCAGGTCAAACAGCTTGCCCATGTGCTCGGACGTGTCGTACTTCCACGTGGTGGACTGGTAGATGGGCACCTGGCGCGGCTCGGCATCTCCCGGGTGATAACCGCCCTGAACACATGTAGTACCGATGGTCTGCTCGCTCATATCTAGCTCCCTTGCCTGGGTTTTAGTTTTATTCGGTTCACGATACCGCTACCCCGCACCCCTCTCAACCCATCCCCAAGGTAGGTAAAGGGACAAATTGATCAGGGGGCATTTATCTCAAGCTTTGGGCATTTGCTCGATAGATAAAAACGAGGCATACATGAAGCTCTCGATGATTACACGCACCGTCACGGGTACCATAGGCGGGTACACCGTGACCAAGGAGACAACGATGAAGCAAATCGATACGGCCCAGCTCGACATCACCGCCTGTCAGGCTCAAGCTGCCGAATACCACGCCCGTGGCTTTAACTGCGCCCAGGCCGTCGCCTGCACGCTCGCGCCCGCCGTCGGGCTCGACCCCCAGGTCGCCTTTACCCTCACCGAGGGCTTTGGCGCCGGCATGGGCGGCATGACCGAAACTTGCGGCGCCATCTCGGGCGCCGTGGCCATCATGGGCTTTGTAATGAGCGACGGCATGGAAAACCCCAAGACCAAGGGCCAGACCTACAAGCTGTCGCGCGAAATCGCCAAGCGTTTTGGCGAGAAGAATACGACGACCGTCTGCGGCACGCTCAAGGGCATCGGATCGGATAAGGGTCCGCTCCGCAGCTGCCCCGGTTGCATCGACGATGCCGTCGAGATCGGCTGCGATGTGCTAAAGCAGCTCGCCGAGTAAACGGCAGCAACAGAAAAAC
>CAJKZP010000168.1:0-1777 GCA_905204415.1 uncultured Collinsella sp.
GAAGAGCGTTGCTGCCTAGGCTAGCCCCTTGTCACACAAACTACCGAAGCCTCCCATTTTTTCGTTAGCCATAGCAGCTTGTGCGCTACTCGCGGCACAGGTGCACGGCAAAGCCGGCGAACTCGCGCTTAAAGTACACGAGCTTGGTGCCGCCGTCGGGCAGCAGCACGCGCGACTCCTCGTTGACCTCGAGCCCGCGCTCGACGAACCACTTCTCTGCCGCGTCAATGTCATTGACGGCAAAGCCGATGTGGCCCTTGGCGCCACGACCATTCTGCTTCATGACCTCGACCAGCGAATCGTTAAAGTACGAAACCGGGGTCTCGATAACGGGCAGACCCATCATCGTCGAGAACAGCTCCGCGATCTCCAAGGCGTCTGCCGGGTTGGCGGCGTTAATGCCCACATGGGCAACGCGCATACCAAAGAGCTCGACCGGATTGGCGCTCTGCTCACTCATGCAGTCAGCGCCTACTGAGCCATGACGTCAAGAACGGCCTTCTCGGCAGCGACGCGGTTCATGCCGGTCATGAAGGGCACGCCGCTCACGTACGGGCAGGTAAGGCCCTCGGGGGCAACGGTGGTGGCGATCAGCAGGTCGGCGCCCTCGTCGCAAACGTCCTTGGCCTCGGAGATGGCGCACTGCACGATCTCGTACTTGTCGGCGTAACCGTTGGCGTCGAGCATGGTGGCGACCTTCTGGGCAACGAGCGTTGAAGTAGCAGCGCCAGCACCGCAAGCCAAAACAATCTTCTTCATAGGTAATGTCTCCCTTCATGGTTTACTTTAGGTAAGTGTACCGCAGCGAGCGATGGCGCTCGGCCTCGATGCGCTTTTATGCCAGTTTGCTTGCGCGCTGCGTATAATACATCTAGCACGTGTTGTCATACCGCTCGCCTTACGAGCGACTAAGGACTCTGAAATGCCCGATTCCCGCACCCTCTGGACCACCGTCGTTATCATCTGTATCGCCGTGTCGGTATTCTTTAGCGTCAAAAAACGCACCACGTTTAAGCGCCTGCAACAGCTTATGGCTGCCAAGCAGTGGGACGAGTTCGATCGCCTGCTCGACAGCAAGCTCACCAGCATGCTGTACCCGCGCTATAACCGCGACTACCTGCGCCTGAACTCATATCTGCTGCGCGAGGACCACAAGCGCGCCGACGAGATGTTCGATTTGCTGTTGGGGCTCAACCTGCCCAAGATGCAGCGCGTCGACCTGGTGATCAAGGCTTTTAACTACTACGTTGGCCAGGAGGACCGCAAAAAGTCCAAGGAGCTGCTGCACGAAATCAAGGGTTTTGAGGGCGGCCAGGCCGAGGCAGTCGCACACGAATGCCAGCTGATGTACGACACGATGATCTTGAAGCGCCACAACGACATTCCCGAGCTGGAGCGCATGCTCAAGGAGGCCGGTGACGACAAGGTCAAGAGCTGCCGCCTGGAATACCTGCTGGCCCTGCAGTACCAAAACAAGGGCGACGAAGCCAAGTTCCAGGAGTTCCTGGAGAAGTCGGGCCAACACTCGATGGCCGTCAACGCGTAACGGACGGCTTGTGCTAGACTTCTAGTCTCACGGGGGCGTGGCGGAATTGGCATACGCAGGAGACTTAAAATCTCTCGCCGCAAGGATTGTGGGTTCGAGTCCCACCGCCCCTACCATGTATTGCTTACGAGCCCGTGTCCCCCTGGGGATGCGGGCTCGTTTCTTTTGGATGCCGGTGGGGCTCGAACCCGCGAGGGGGCAAGCGTCAAGCGGACGCGCAGCGTCCGCAGC
>CAJKZP010000169.1:0-1731 GCA_905204415.1 uncultured Collinsella sp.
TGGGTAGCGATGTGCTCGGTAGCCGCGCCTATGCCGAGGAGCTTGCCGATCGCGAGGCCGAGGAAGCCGCCGCGCAGGCGGCAGAAGCAGAGGCCATGGAAACCCCCGAGCCCGAGCTCGACGAATACGGCATCGCCATTGAGGGCAACGACCAACAGACGACTCCCGCGCAAGATGCCGCCGAGGCCAACGTACCTGCTCCAACTGAGCCCCGCGTCGCCCGCGTTCTCGAGGTCGGCTGCGGCACGGGCTGCATCTCGCTCTCGCTTGCCTGGGAGCGTCGCGGCCACGTCACCTGCACTGCTACCGATATCGAGCCGCGCGCCATCGATCTTGCTACCAAAAACCGCGATGCGCTTGGCCTCACGTCCGACGAGGTCGCCTTCAGCCTCACGAACCTGGTGAGCTCCATTCCCCACGACGAGTGGGGCACCTTTGACGTACTCGTCTCCAACCCGCCCTACATTCCCACCGATGTCATGCGCTCGCTGCCGCACGAGGTCAAGGACTTTGAGCCCGATCTGGCGCTCGAGGGCGGTGCCGACGGCCTCGATATCTTCCGCCGCCTGCTCAACGCGGCACCCTACATGTTGCGCGCCGGCGGTCTCTTTGCCTGCGAGCTCTACGAGGGCGCCCTCGATGCTGCGGCCGAGCTCTGTCGCCAGGCAGGCCTTTCGGACGTGCGTATCGTCCACGACCTCACCGATCGCCCCCGCATCGTCCGAGCCATCGTCACCGAGCCCAAGCAGCGTATTTAAGCTGAACTAATATACATTTGCTCAAGTTTGCTCTTGCAATATACCGTAAAACTTCTATTATAGAAGGAGAAAGGTATGTCAAATCAGCTGCATCGGTACCGTATCGTGCTTGATTACATTGAACCTTGGCTTGATGAGCAGGATGAAGCTACGCTGAAGCAGATTTATGCAGACCTTTTGGTGCTCGAGAAGGAAGGTCCCAGCCTTGGTCGTCCACTGGTTGACCGTGTCAAGGGCTCGAAGCTTCATCATTTAAAGGAGCTGAGAGTGACTTCATGTGGTGGGCAGGTGATCCGCATCCTCTTCGCCTTTGACCCCAAGCGCCAGGCGGTATTGCTATTGGCGGGTGATAAGTCGCGAGCGGGATCGTCAAGGGCAAAATGGAACGGCTGGTATGTGATCAACATTCCAAAGGCCGAGCAAATATACCGTCGCCACGTAAGGAGGCTCGATCGAGATGGAACTGCATGAGTATATGGAATCTCGCGGGATAACACGCGACTCCATTACCGCCGAGCAGGAGAGGACTCGCGATCGTATCGAAGCCTATAAGCTTGCTCAGATTCGCAGGCTAAAAGATCTAACACAGGCGTCGGTCGCCCAATCGATGGGCGTTTCTCAAAAACGCGTATCCGAGCTCGAGCGTGGGGAATTGGGTTCGATGAGGCTTGATACGCTGAGCAGGTACGCAGAGAGCCTCGGCGGAAAACTGGTTGCAAGCATCGAGTTTCCCGATCGTACCGTTACGCTTGCGCGCTAAAAATCTTCAATTAACCCCCTCACTTTCACCGACTACTAGAGCCGCTCACCAAACCAACATGCGCTCTGGGCAAATAGGTTGAACGTTTCGTGCGAGAATGCCCCACAGTAAACAAACTTGCACCAGAGCGTAAGGGGCTGGCATACACATGCAGACGGTCTATCGGGTATACGAGGGAGCGCGCGAGCCGCATCGGCTTGCAGTCGAGCGCAC
>CAJKZP010000170.1:0-1721 GCA_905204415.1 uncultured Collinsella sp.
TTAGCCATTGGCAGGCATACGTCAACGGTGCCCGCATCGATGACAGCCTGGATGAGGCCAAACTTAACTCCGGAGACAAGCTCGTCTGGCGCTATCTGGTCGACGGCAAGCGACCTGCCGAGCGTGTGGACGGCATTGTTGTTGAGCCAGACGCCGATAGACCCGTCGATTCCAAATCCGACGCCAATGGCTTTGGAAATGCCGTAACGAATGCCGATACCCCCACGGGTACCACGGCAGAAGCTTGGACGTTTAACTATAAGCAGTATGCTGGCGGAAGCTATGCAAACGCGAGCGAGCCAGTGATCGTTGACGGCCATGTCTATTTGGCGGTCAATGATCAGCTTCTTAAGATTGATTGCCAGACGGGCGAGGTTGTCTCATCTGCGAAGCTCAAGGCTAGCGTGAGCTACACTGCTCGTCCCGTGTACGCAAAGGGTCTGGTCATGGTACCGCTCAGCGGTGGCTCGGTACAGGCTCTGACGGTCGACAGACTCAAGACGGTCTGGATGACTTCGGCGGTAAGTGCCGAGGCCCAGGCGAGCTCTTCGTTAACGGTCGACGGCGACTACCTGTTTATTGGGACGGCTGATGGGACTCGTGACATTACTAAGTTCGTCAACGGTTTTGTGGTCTGCGTTGACATCCAATCGGGCAAGGTAGTCTGGAAGCACAATAACGCGGACGAGGGTTATTACTGGATCGGCGGTGTTGTCGTGGACGGTAAGTTCGTGGTTCCCACGTCTTCCGGAACGGTAGAGGTGCTTGATCAAAAGACCGGTGAGGTATTGGGTGAGCTCGCCCTCGGCGTAACGACAAACTCGAGCATTGTGGTGTCGCAGGACGGCAAAACCATGTATTTGGTCACGCGCGACGGCAGCTTGCATGTGATTTCGTTCGATGATTCGCTGCGGAGCGAGCTGTCGCTGTCCGAAAAGAGCGTCGATCTTGGTTTGACGGGCTGCGCTTCGACCCCGACGCTTCTTGATGACAACACGTTGCTGATTGGTGGCGAAAAGGGCGATGCGTCTGCGCTGGCAATCGTTGACCTTAAGACGATGGGCGTCAAGCTTGTCTCTGGTTCTAATGGTGTCGCACTGCCTGCGGGTGGCATTAAGGCTTCGCCGCTGGTCTCAAAGCAGGCCGAGGGAACCTATGTGTACTTTACGGTCAACGGTGTTCAGCTTGATAACAAGGGAAACCGCATCTCCGGTGGCGGTGTCTACCGTTACAAGATGGGTGATGCCGAGGCGACCTTGGCATATGACGCATCGGGGCACAACGAGTACTGTGATTCGCCTGTTGTTTCCGACCGTTACGGCAACCTCTACTACATCAACGATTCCGGCACGCTGTTCCGTCTGAGTGACGGCATTAACGTTGTTTTGGCATATGGTGATGGGTCGTCCTCGAACTCTGCCGTGTTTAAGGGAAACAAGCTGGTAAAGCCTGCCGACCCCACACGCGAGGGCTACGCCTTTGCCGGTTGGTACACGGATGAGGCCTGCACCAAGGCGTATGACTTTAGCGCTTCGGTGACGGCAGATATGACACTGTTTGCCAAGTGGACCAAGAAGGCTGTAGACAACGGCGGCAACGGCGGTTCTGCCAACGGTGGCGGCAACGGTGGCTCCAATGGCAGCGCGGGCGGCTCTGGCAATGGTGCCGGCTCCGGTAACGGAACGAGTGGCCAGCAGAGCGGCGGTGCCGTTTCGCCTGGC
>CAJKZP010000171.1:0-1558 GCA_905204415.1 uncultured Collinsella sp.
GAAGCCGACGAGCCAACCATTTCCACCGAACAGTTTGGCGTCGTGGCACCGCTCCTCGCACCGACGACAGCGGTCGTATCGACTGCACCCGCTGGCACCGCAACCGAACTCGCGCCCGCAGCAGCCGCCTATCTGCGCGCGCTGCTCGAGCAGAACACGGCACAGACGGCATCGGCAGTGGCACAGTCGGGCAAGAGCGAGGACATGCTCGTCGATAGCATCAATGAGGCGCTCTTTGACCTGGTGGGTGACACCGTAATTGAATTTGGCGCGGCAGGACCGCAGATTATCGAGGATTACGAAGCAGACGTGAGAGGATACCTAGACCATGAGTGACACCACATCCGCAGCGCCCCGCGTACCCAAACGCGTCGCCGCCGTTATCCTAAACTCGCTCAAGGGCGGCGTGGTCCCGCGCATCGGCCTTCCCTACATCACCGTGGGACGCGAGGTCGAGATCCGCGCCCTGCTCACCGATCTGAGCCTTATTGCCGACGGTGGCGCAAGCTTCCGCTTTCTAGTCGGTCGTTACGGCGCCGGCAAGAGCTTTTTGCTCCAGACCATCCGCACGCACGCCATGGGTGAGGGTTTCGTCGTCGCCGATGCCGACCTATCCCCCGAGCGCCGCTTGCAGGGCGGGCAGGGACAGGGCCTTGCCACCTACCGTGAGCTCATCCGCAACATATCGACTAAAACGCGCCCCGAGGGCGGCGCGCTCAACCTTATCCTGGATCGTTGGGTCGCCTCGTGTGCCGATGCCGATGAGTCTGCCGTCAATGCCCAACTGGCCCCGCTCGAGGAAATGGTCCACGGCTTCGACTTCGCCCGTATGCTCCGCCGCTACCGCGCGGCCGTATCCGAGGGCGACGAAGAAGCTATGAGCCGCGTGACCAAATGGATTCGTGGCGAGTACCGCACCAAGAGTGAGGCACGCGCCGAGCTGGGCTCCTCGACCATCATCAGCGATGACGACTGGTACGACTACGTTAAGCTCATTGCGCGCTTTTTGGTCTGCAGCGGCTACAAGGGCATGCTGGTGCTCATCGACGAGCTCGTGAATCTGTATAAGATTCCCAACGCCATCACACGCCAATACAACTACGAGAAAATCCTGACCATGTACAACGACACGCTCCAGGGCAAGGCGCAGTACCTGGGCATGATCATGGGCGGCACGCCAACCTCCATCGAAGACCGTCGCCGTGGCGTGTTCTCCTACGAGGCCCTGCGCAGCCGACTCGCTCAAGGCCGCTTTGCACGCGAGGATCTTAAGGACATGCTCGCGCCCATCATCCGCCTGCAGCCACTCACCTACGAGGAGTTGCTGGTGCTGATCGAAAAACTCATGCAGATTCATGCCGGATACTTTGGCTGGACGTCCACGCTTACCGAGAACGACTTGGTGGACTTTCTCAAGATTGAGTTTGGCCGCGTGGGAGCCGATACGCACTTGACGCCGCGTGAGGTCATCCGCGACTTTATCGAGCTGCTCGATATCCTGTGCCAGAATCCCGATGCAAACGTGGCTGAGTTGCTGCAAAGCGTCGGCGGCGACACG
>CAJKZP010000172.1:0-1527 GCA_905204415.1 uncultured Collinsella sp.
CGGCCTGACGCTCTGCGCGATCCCACACGCCCGAGCGGCCGCCCTCCTTGTGCAGCAGGCGCACGTCGACGATCTCCATGCCGCGATCGACGGCCTTGCACATGTCGTAGATGGTCAGACACGCGGCACTCGCGCCGGTCAGCGCCTCCATCTCAATGCCGGTCTTGCCCGTCACGCCCGCCGTGACCAGCACGTGAAAGCCAACCTGCCCGTCCGCGCGCGCCGGCGCCCAGCCCTCGGGCATGTCATCGACAGGCATCCCCGCCGGAGCGATGGGCGCAATGTCGCACTTGCTCTTGGTAATGAGCAGCGGATGGCACATGGGAATGATGTCGCTCGTGCGCTTGATGGCCATGATGCCCGCCACGCGCGCGCAGGCAAGCACGTCGCCCTTTTTTGCGCGATCCTGCAGCACCATGGCCTGCGTCTCGGGGTGCATGAGGATGGTGCCCTCGGCGATAGCGATGCGATGGGTCTCGGCCTTGTCGGACACGTCGACCATGCGTACCTCGCCCTTGGCGTCCACGTGCGTCAGCTCGTCGCGACGGGCGTCGCGGGCGGGCTCGGTGGCGGCGCTGGCAGTCGGCTGCGCGGACGCGTCGGCGTTGCCAGCATTCGCCGCAGCCGTGACTTTGTGGGCAGACATCGCGGCCCTGCGAGCGGCCTTGGTGGCATCGGCGTACCTGCTCTTGGCCATATGATCATCCTCCGATTTGGGACATAAATCGTTGCGTGCCCTCAATTATCGCGTGTTCCTGCGGTTTGTGGGCCACGGCATCGCGCCAAATCGAAAGTACCTGCATATCATCACCACGGCGCAGGGCGTCGCGCACCGAATACTCGGCATCGCTGAACAGGCACGGACGCACGTTGCCATCGGCCGTCAGGCGCAGACGGTTGCAGTTCGCGCAAAAATGATTGGACATGGCGCTGATGAAGCCAACCGTTCCCGCCGCGCCCGGAAAGTGCCAATAGCGCGCAGGGCCCGCGCCGGCAGGAGCGTCGTTGATGTCGAGCGGCTCGAGCTCGCCCAGTCCCGCCTCGGCGGCCCCGGCATTGATGCGCGCCCGCAGTTCGTCGCTCGGCACGGTGTCACTCGCATCCCAAAGCTCGGGATTGAGCGCGGGCGCATGCGGGTCCACAGCACAATGCGAGCTCGTGTGTTCGTCGCCGATGGGCATGTATTCGATAAAGCGCAGGTGGATGGGGCGGTCGACGGTCAGCCGTGCGAGGGCCGCCACATCCTGGTTGAGCCGGCGCACAACAACGCAGTTGACCTTAACGGGCTCAAAGCCCCAAGCCAGCGCCGCATCGATGCCAGCCATGGTCCGCTCGAGCCGACCCAGGCGCGTGATCTTTCCAAAGAGCGTAGGGTCGAGCGTGTCGAGCGAAATGTTGACGCGGTCAAGCCCGACATCTTTGAGCTGCGGCGCCAGGTTGGGCAGCAGGGCGCCATTGGTGGTGAGCGAGATATCCTCGATCTGCGGAATCGCACGGATGTCGCGAATGAGCGGGATGATACGGCGG
>CAJKZP010000173.1:0-1429 GCA_905204415.1 uncultured Collinsella sp.
GTCGGCAGGATAGCCCTATACGGCTTCGGTAAGTAACGGTTTCTCGCGCCTAA
This sequence comes from uncultured Collinsella sp., assembly GCA_905204415.1. Lineage (GTDB taxonomy): Bacteria > Actinomycetota > Coriobacteriia > Coriobacteriales > Coriobacteriaceae > Collinsella. The sequence continues at coordinate 54 of CAJKZP010000173.1, forward strand.
ACAGGCGCTTGAGCTCAAAACCGATTCCGGCCACCGGCTACTCCCCCTCTCTGGGCAGGTTAAACGCTTGCGCCGTCTCGTCGTACAGCGCGCGATAGTTGGCGAGCATCTGCTCGTGCAAAAAGTACGTGGCAACGCGACGCTGGCCGCGCTCCCCCATCTCGATACGACGGGCGCGGCTTGTGCACATGCGTTCCATGGCATCGGCCAAGCCCTTGCGATACATAGGCGGCGTCACAAAACCCGCCACGCCAAAGTCGTCGCCCGGAGCGCCTTCGAGAAGCTCGCGACAGCAGCCCACCTCAGTCGTCACGCAGGGACGGCGCGCTGCAAGCGACTCCAGCACGCTGAGCGGCTGGCCCTCGGAGATGCTCGTCAAAATGGTAAAGTCGAGCTTTTCCATGTACTCGACCACGTTGACGCGGCCGGTAAAAATCAGGTCGCGCACGCCCAGGGTTTCTACCAGTGCGTGGCACTCGGCGCCGTACTCCTCGTCGTCCACGCCGCCCATGATGTGCAGGCGCAGCTTGGGCAGTCGCTCGTGCAGCTCAAAGAAGGCATAGATCATAGTCTTGACGTCCTTGATGGGCGCCAGGCGCACCACCGCGCCAATGTCCACCCAGCCGTCATCGGGCTTTAAGGGAATGTCCTTAAAGCGGTCGAACTGGATGCCGTTGGGGATGACTAGGCATTTGTCTGCATCGCAGCCCATATCGATCTGCGTCTTGCGGGCGTTATGGAACAAACTCGTCACGCGGAAGGCACGGCGGTAGATCTCCTCCGAAAGAAGGTAGAAAAAGCGGATCCAGCGATCCTTAAACGACGGCACCACCCAGTCGGCGCGAATGATCTCTTCCTCGCGTTCGCGGGTATAGATGCCATGCTCGGTCAGCAGCACCGGCGCATGGTGAACGCTTGAGCCCAGGCAGGCGAGCAGGCCACCGTAGCCGGTCGAGATGGCATGGTACACATTGGCCACCGGCACCTCGCTGCCCAACAGGTAGAGCACGGGCAGCAGCATAGAGCGCATGGTGTGGAATGCGTCGGCAAAGGGCGTATAGGGATACTCGGCCAGGCACACGTCGCGAAAGATATCCATAAACGTGCGGCTCTGCAAAAACGAGAGCGGATGCACGCGACGGCGCTGGAAGATATCGAACAGCACGTCCCAGTCCGGATTGGAGAGCGACACCAGGCGGCGCAGCGCCTCGCGCTCGCGGTCGTTAAAACTGGCTTCATGTTGCTCGCCCGAAAGCCGCAGGGCATCGTCCAGGAACACCTCGTGCACCTCGACCACGTTGCTGGGCAGCTCGTAGACAAATTTGGAGGCTTCGGTAGTTTGTGTGACAAGGGGCTAGCCTAGGCAGCAACGCTCT
>CAJKZP010000174.1:0-1399 GCA_905204415.1 uncultured Collinsella sp.
CCCGCCATAAACGGGGAGTCCTCGACCATGTTGGCAAAGCATACAAACTTGGAGGCGCCAACGGAATCCTCATCTGCCGTAAGCTTGGCGGCATCGATGATGGTCTGAGCCGCCATGAGCACGGCATCCATGTTGATACCGGCGCGCAGGCTGGCAACGTTGACGCTGGAGCAGACGCGGCTGGTGGTAGCGAGCGCCTGTGGGATGGACTGGATGACGCGGCGGTCGGCGTCGCTGGTAACCTTCTCGACGAGCGCGGAGAAGCCGCCCAGGTAATCGATGCCGAGCGTCTCGGCCGCGCGGTCGAGGGCATGCGCGATGGGGGTGAGGTCCTCATCCTTGCAGCATGCGGCGATCTGCGCCACCGGGGTGACAGAAACGCGCTTGTTGACGATGGGGATACCGTACTCGCGCTCGAGGTTCTCGGCGGTCTCGACCAGGTGCTCAGCCGTGTGCGTCACGTGGTCGTAGATCTTTGTGCACATGCGGTCGAGGTTCTCGTCACCGCAACCCATGAGAGAAATGCCCATGGTGATGGTTCTGATGTCGAGGTTCTGCTCCTCAACCATGCCGCGGGTTTCCGCGATTTCTGCGGGCGTGATCGCCATCCTTGCGCTCCTATCTGCCAAACGAGCATAGTCTTGTCTATTTTAACGTGCCGCACGTGCCAAGTGGCGCATGCGGCACGTTTTGGTGCTCGGTTGTTTCCGTTGTGTTACTGCCCAAAGACCTCTTCGGCGATACGTGCGCTTTCGGCGGCGTCTTTGGCGTAGTAGTCCGCGCCGATCTGCTTGGCGTATTCGGGGGTGAGTACGGCGCCGCCTACGATGATCTTGACGCCCGGAACCTCGGCATGAAGCAGCTTGATGGTCTCCTCCATAGCGACGACCGTGGTGGTCATAAGCGCCGAGAGGCCGACGAGCTTGATGTCACGCTCCCGCACGGTCTTGAGCACCTCTTGCGGGTCGACGTCGCGGCCTAGGTCAAAGACGGTGTAGCCGTAGTTATCGAGCAGCATCTTGACGATATTCTTACCGATGTCGTGGATGTCGCCCTTGACGGTGGCCACGCAGATCTTGCCCTTGTCGGCAATCTCGCCGGCGGGCATCAGGCGCTTGATGGTGTCAAAGCCCACGCGCGCGGCCTCGGCCGAGGCCATGAGCTGCGGCAAGAAGAACTTGCCCTGGTCAAAGAGGACTCCGACCTCGTCGAGGGCGGGGATAAAGTGGTTGTTGATGAGGTCCATGGCGTCGTGATCTGCCAGCAGACGCTCGGTCTCGGCCGCAATCTCGCCTTTGCGGCCCGAGACGACCATGTGGCGGATGGGATCGCCATCGGCGCTTGTGGCGGTGCTTGCGGCAGGCGCAGCATCGCTCGATACTGTCTTAGCCGCCGCCGG
>CAJKZP010000175.1:0-1310 GCA_905204415.1 uncultured Collinsella sp.
TACGCACCTTGTTCGTGGGGCTCTCGTCGAAGCGGGCGAAGTAGCGGCCCAGCATCACAAAATCTGCGCCCATGGCCAGTGCAAGGGTGATGTGGTAGTCGTGGACGATGCCGCCGTCAGAGCAGATGGGCACATAGATGCCGGTCTCCTTGAAGTACTCGTCACGGGCCTTGGCAACTTCGATGACAGCGGTAGCCTGACCGCGGCCGATGCCCTTGGTCTCGCGGGTGATGCAGATGGAACCGCCGCCGATACCGACCTTGATAAAGTCGGCACCGCAGTCGGCCAAAAAGCGGAAGCCCTCGGCGTCGACGACGTTGCCGGCACCGACCTTGACGTCCTCGCCGTAGTTGGCGCGAATCCACTCGATGGTGCGCTTCTGCCACTCGCTGAAGCCCTCGGAAGAGTCGATGCACAGGACATCGGCGCCGGCCTCGATGAGCAGCGGCACGCGCTCGGCATAGTCGCGGGTGTTGATACCGGCACCGACCATGTAGCGCTTGTCGTTATCGAGCAGCTCGTTGGGGTTGGTCTTGTGGCTGTCGTAGTCCTTGCGGAAGACGATGCCCATGAGGTGATCGTTATCGTCGACGATGGGCAGGGCGTTGAGCTTGTTGTCCCAGATGACGTCGTTGGCAACCTTGAGGCTGATGTTCTTGTCGCCCACGATGAGCTGCTCACGCGGGGTCATGAACTCGGAGACCTTCGTCTGGTGGTCATCACGACTGGGGCGATAGTCACGGCTGGTGACGATGCCCAGGAGCTTACCCTTGGGAGTGCCGTCGTCAGTGACCGGCATGGTGGAATGACCGGTCTTCTCCTTGAGCTCGATGACCTGCTCCATGGTCATGTCGGGGGTCAGCGTGGAATCGGACTGAACGAAGCCGGCCTTGTGATCCTTGACGGCCTTGACCATAGCGGCCTCGGACTCGGCGCTCTGGGAACCGTAAATGAAGGACAGGCCACCCTCGGTAGCGAGCGCGACACCCATGTCGACGCCCGAGACGGACTGCATGATGGCGGAAACCATGGGGATGTTCAGGGTGATTGCCGGCTTCTCACCGCGCTTAAAGCGGGTCAGCGGCGTCTTGAGAGAGACGTTGTTGGGAATGCACTGCGAGGACGAGTAACCAGGGACCAGCAGATACTCCGAAAACGTGTGGGACTCACCGGGAAAGAACGTAGCCATGTTTCTCCTTTTTCCATGCGACCGGTCGGCTGCAGGCCTCGTAGGACCCAGCCCAACCTTGGGCGCCCAATACTGGGGAAGTATCTTAACGCACTTTTGTTCATACAATGCATGATCTAAG
>CAJKZP010000176.1:0-1271 GCA_905204415.1 uncultured Collinsella sp.
GAAGCCTCGTTTATTTTGGTCGGTTTTATCTGGGCAAACACCGGCGGTAGGCGGCCGGCGTGCAGCCATAGCGCTCGGCAAACTTTTTGTAGAAGAAGCTCATGTTGGCGTAGCCGGCCTCGCGCGCCGCGGTTTCGGCAGTAGCGCCGGCGTCGATCAGTGTTGCCGCGCGTGCCAGGCGGCTCTCCTGCACGAGCTGCATAAACGTGCGGCCCGTCTGCCGCTTGAGCAGCGCGCTTGCATAGTTGGGACTCAGATGCAGGTGGCGGGCCAAATCGTTGAGTGCGCAATCGCAAGCATGCCGCTCGATGTAGCTCATCGCCGCCGCAACCTGCGCCGAGGGAAGCGCGGGGCCGCCCGTTTGCAGCAGCGCGGCCTCGTAGCTTTGCATGAGCTCGACTAGCAGCAGCTCAAACAGCCTCGACACGATCTGGGGACGCGCTGCCGTCGGCTCCAGGAGCTCGCACAGCATCTCCTGCATGTATCGGCGCACGCGGCGGCTGTTGCCCGTGCGGAAATGCACATGACCGCAGTGATCGGTCTCGTCGTTAAGTGCGTTGAGTAGGAACTGCGAAACGGCACTTGTGGGCGAAAGGCTTTGCTCCAGACTGCGGCGCAGCATCGGCCGCGAAATGACAATGCTCAACATCAGGTCATGCTCGCCGAGCTCGTCTACGGCATGCGGGCAGGCGGCATCGAGCAGAAGCACCTCGTTTTGGGCGAGTGTGAGTTGCGAACCATTGACAATCTGTGGCGCGCTCCCTCGATAGACATAGCTGATTTCGACATAATCGTGCACGTGCTCCGGCACGGGGTTAAAGCGCGAGTTGCGCACAATCGACAGGCCCTCGGGCATGCCTTCTTGGTGCAGGGCGTATGTCGCGTTACCGATTTTATGAACATGTCTGCCATCGATATCTGCCTGTTGACCCCGTCTAAATACATCGTTCCAGTCATAGCGAGCGCCCGCGCAGTAAGCGCGCTCACTGTCGGTCAGCTCGAGCAAAAGATTGTCCAAACATGCGATATCCATGGCGCCACCATCGTTGATTTAGTCATATTTAGCCGTGGTTTTGATATTAGCAGGGCGGCGCGGACGACGTACCCTGAACTTGCAAGGGTTTAGAAGGTTGGTTCTAGCATGTGGCACGCGTCCCAGCGCTTCGCCAAGCAGCTGCGGGGTGACGTTTGCCCAGATAAAACCGACCAAAATAAACGAGGCTTCGGTAGTTTGTGTGACAAGGGGCTAGCCTAGGCAGCAACGCTCTTCG
>CAJKZP010000177.1:0-1254 GCA_905204415.1 uncultured Collinsella sp.
GCCGCGGGCTCGGGAGCCGCAAACACCGCGGAGCTCTCGGTAATCGCCGTGGCGACGGGTTCGGCAAAGTGAGCCGGTGCAGGCGTGTCTTGCGGGACCGCGGGCTGCTCGGCAGCGGCGTGCACACCGATGGGGGCGGTGCCGCCGTCAGCGTTGTCCTCGACATCCTCGTCGTCGGTCAATGTCGGATATTCTTGCGTCACATGCGAAAGAGGCAGGGAGAACACAGTGTCCTCGGGCTCCACGGGCGCAGGGCCCGCCGGGGCGGCATGAGCCGGCGCGGCTGCGGGGGCAGCCGACGTCTCGGGCATGTTTGCGGACTTGTTCTCCTCGTCGATCATCGACGGTTCACCTTCATGACCACGTCGCCAATCTGGACTTCGTCGCCCTCGCGCAGCGTTGCGGGCTCCACCAGCTGGCGGCCGTTGACGAGCGTGCCGTTAAGCGAGTTGAGGTCCTCGATAATAAGTGCCGGGCCCTGCAGCGAAAAGCGTGCATGCGAGGCCGAGACAAACGGTTCGTTGATGCAGATGTCTGACGACGGCGAACGGCCGACGATGACGGGGCCGAGCATATCCACGTGGATGCCGCGGATGCCGCGCGGGCCCTTGTCCACATCGATCGTCCAGATGGCCGAGTCACGGCGCTGGCCGCGGACGAGCCCCACGCCGGTCTTCATAACGGCAAACAGGAAGATGTAGAGCAGGACGACCAGGACAATGCGGCCTGCAAACAGGACGATATCGATGTTCATAAGCGACTATCCCCTAAATTCGAACGTGCTCAGGCCAAACGTCAGCAGGTCGCCGTTGCGCAGCGGGCAGCGCGTGATGCGGCGGTTGTTGACGAGCGTGCCGTTGGTGGAGTTGAGGTCCTCGATCGACCAGTCCGAGCCGGTAAAGGTGAGCTGGGCATGACGGCGCGACACGTTGGGGTCGCGCAGGGCGATGTCAGAAACCGAGCGCTCGCGACCGATGGTCACCTGTGCGGAGGTGATGCTGTGGCTCTCGCCGCTCACGACGTCGACGAGCTGGGCAAGCGGACGCTGCGGGGCGCGAGGGCTTGCCATGTTGGAGGCGATGCTGGTTGCGGCGCCAAGGCCCACGGCGGCGCCGGTCGCGGCGGCTCCACCCATGCCGGCAAGCGCGTCGCGCGAGACGGTTTGGGGCACGGGAATGGGTGCGGCGGCGGGATCGGGCACATTGGGCGCAAAGGGATCGGCCGCGGCAAGCGGATCGGGAGCGGCGGCGCGGG
>CAJKZP010000178.1:0-1215 GCA_905204415.1 uncultured Collinsella sp.
GACCGGCGTGGGCGAGTTCCTCAAGGAGCAGAACCCCGAGATTCAGGTTGTCGCCGTCGAGCCCGCCACCTCCCCGGTGCTCTCCAAGGGCCAGGCCGGCCCGCACAAGATCCAGGGTATCGGCGCCGGCTTTGTGCCCGACGTCCTCGACACCCAGGTCTACGACGAGATCATCCCCGTCGAGAACGACGACGCCTTTTCCACCGGCCGCGCCGTGGGCCACAAGGAGGGCGTGCTCGTGGGCATTTCGTCCGGCGCCGCCGTGTGGGCTGCGCTGCAGCTGGCCAAGCGCCCCGAGAACGAGGGCAAGACCATCGTGGCGCTGCTCGCCGATACCGGTGAGCGCTACCTGTCCACGGCACTCTTCAAGGACTAAGGCCTGTCGCCCATAGGTTGAGCCCAGGGACGAGCCGGTCTCCTCTCTCTCCCGGCAGTCGGAGCCCATCCCATCAGGGCGCCCCACGAAACGTCCGAACTTGCTACAATGTCTGCGGCGCGGAACCAGCCTCCCGCGCCGCTTTTCTTTTTTGGCCACATGCCACCAAGGAGAACCTCCCCATGCACAACAAGCGCGTGCTCGTCGCCATGAGCGGCGGCGTCGATTCCAGCGTGACTGCCTACCTGCTCAAACGCCAGGGCTACGAATGTGTCGGTGCCACCATGTGCCTCACCTGCCCCGCGCCCGATCCCGTTACGAGCATGAGTAAGGTCGACCGCGACATCGCCGATGCAAAGGCCGTCGCCGAGCGCCTGGGGATACCCCACCATGTGCTCGACCTGCAGCAGACCTTCGACCGCAACGTTATCGAGCGATTTGTGACTGCCTATCAGGAGGGGCTGACGCCCAACCCGTGCATCATCTGCAACCGCCATATTAAGTTTGGCGCGCTGCTCGATGCGGCACTCGATATGGGCTGCGACTACATCGCCACAGGCCACTACGCCAAAACGAGTCAGGCGCCCGACGGCACCTGGCAGCTGCACCGCGGCGAGGACTCCAAAAAGGACCAGAGCTACTTTTTGTATTCGCTCACGCAGGAGCGACTGTCGCGCACGATCTTTCCGCTGGCAGGCTTGGACAAAGAGCGCGACGTGCGCCGCATTGCCGCCGAGCAGGGCTTCATAAACGCCAAGAAAGCCGAGAGCGAGGATATCTGCTTTATCGCGGACGGCGACTATGCGGGCTATATCGAGCGCCGCTGCGGACATGCCGCC
>CAJKZP010000179.1:0-1157 GCA_905204415.1 uncultured Collinsella sp.
AATCCCCCGCCACATCACCGGCGTCGAGATTCATCCCGCTGCACAGATCGGCAAGCATTTCTTTATCGACCACGCCATGGGCGTCGTCATCGGCGAAACCACCATCGTGGGCGACAACTGCGTGCTCTACCAGGGCGTTACGCTCGGCGGCACCGGCAACGAAACCGGCAAGCGCCACCCCACCCTGGGCAACAACGTCACCGTGGGCACGGGCGCCAAGGTGCTCGGCAACATTCGCATCGGCAACAACGTCAAGATCGGCGGCAATTCGGTTGTCGTTAAGGACGTGCCCGACAACTGCACCGTCGTGGGCGTGCCAGGCCGCATCATCAAGCGCAACGGCTGCCGCGTGTTCGAGGAGAGCTTCGATGCCAAGCAGCATCGCGAGTACATGCCCGATGACGCCGCCGAGCAGTCCGCGCTCAACCGCCAAGGCATCACCGAGAATGCCCGCCGCGTCAAGGAACTCGAGCGAGAGGTGGCCGAGCTCAAAGCCCTCGTCACGAAGCTCATGGACGAACGCTAGAAGCGGATGGCTACCGACAACATTGACGTCAACGCAAAGGCGCGCCAGGGAATTCATCCCCGGCGCGCCTTATTTGTGATATGACAAAGGGGCTGCCCCTTTGTCAAATTATGCGAACTGGCTCAGATAGAGGTCGGCGTAGGCACCCTCGGCAGCCAGCAGCTCCTTATGCGTACCCTGCTCGATAATGTTGCCATGATCCATGACCAAGATCAGGTCGGCATCCACAATTGTCGACAGGCGATGCGCGATCACAAAGCTCGTGCGCCCGCGCATAAGCGCATCCATGGCACGGCCGATGGCAAGCTCGGTACGCGTGTCCACGCTCGACGTCGCCTCGTCCAAGATGAGAATCGCCGGGTTGTTGAGCAGTACGCGCGCGATGGTCAGCAGCTGGCGCTGACCTTGGCTGATGCTTTCGGCATCGTTGGCCACGTGCGTGTCGTAGCCCTGTGGCATGGTGCGCACAAAGAAATCGACCTGCGCGGCACGGGCGGCGGCCACGACCTCCTCGCGCGTTGCCTCAGGGCAGCCATATGCGATGTTTTCGGCAATCGTGCCATCGAACAGCCAGGCGTCCTGCAGCACCATGCCAAACTGCTGCCGCAGCTCGCCGCGATCCATGCGGCTC
>CAJKZP010000180.1:0-1106 GCA_905204415.1 uncultured Collinsella sp.
GGTGGAGTCGATCTGCAGCGGCAGCAGCGTGGAGCCCTGGAGCTGCTCGGTCGCCTGTTGGATGATCTTGACCTCGTCGATCTCGGGCAGGCCCACGTTGACGTCCAGGATGTCGGCGCCCTGTTCCTGCTGGCTGATGCCCTGGCTCACGACGTAGTCCAGGTCGCCGTCGCGCAGGGCCTGCTGCAGGCGCTTTTTGCCGGTGGGATTGATGCGCTCGCCGATGACGGCGATCTTGTGGCCGTCGCAGGGAAGGTCCACGACCGTCTGGGCGCTCGTGACCGACATGCTGGGCTTGCGGCGGCGCGGGCTGGGCGTGTGGTTGTCGATAAGCGTGCGCAAGGCCGCCATGTGCGCCGGCGTGGTTCCACAGCAACCGCCCACGACGCTTACACCGTCGGCGATCATACCGGCAACGGCGTGAGCGTATTCGGGGGCCTGGATGTCAAAGACGGTGTTACCGTCGTCGTCCACGTGGGGCAGACCCGCATTGGCCTGCACCATAACGGGCTTGTCGGTAACGGTGAGCATACGTGCGGCGAGCCCCCGGAGTTCGGCCGGTCCCTGGCTGCAGTTGATGCCCAAAACGTCGGCGCCGATGGCGTCGAGCGTGATGGCGGCGACCTCGGGACTCGTACCCAGGAAGGTGCGGCCGTCTTCCTCAAAGGTCATGGTGGCAAAGACGGGCAGGTCGGAGTTTTCGCGGCAGGCGAGGACGGCGGCCTTGATCTCGGCAAGGTCGGTCATGGTCTCGATAATAAAGAGGTCCACGCCCGCGTCGACGCCGGCGCGCACCTCCTCGGCAAAGAGGTCATAGGCCTCGTCGAAGCTCAGGGTGCCCAAGGGGCGAAGCAGCGCGCCGATGGGGCCGATATCGCCGGCGACGTAGCGGGCGCCGGCCGCGCGGGCGCAGGCGACAGCGGCGGCAAAGACATCTGCCACGGTGGCGGCGCCGTCGAGCTTGTGGGCGTTGGCGCCAAAGGTGTTGGCGGTGATCACGTCGCAGCCGGCCTCGACATACTGACGCTGGATATCGGTGATAACCTCGGGCTCCTCAAAGTTGAGCAGCTCGGGCAGGGCGCCGGCCTTCATGCCGGCAGCCTGCA